>CABSKZ010000166.1 GCA_902478395.1 uncultured Eubacteriales bacterium
GACAGAAGTTGTACGGATTTTTCCACTAACCCCCGATAGCCGTTTATTCTTGTAAAACAAAGTAATCGTATACAGGATGCCAAAAGTTACCTAGGTAACCGGGTGCTTTTCACACACCCGATAATTGTGCTAAATTACAGTTCGGGCGGATATGCCAAAATACGGCACATCCGCCCATAACCTGCGGAGACATTGGCCTCCGCTTTTTTATTTATATTATAACAAGATTTCATTAAGAGCTTTTGCGCGGCAAGCACAACAGTTTCTTAAATAGCGTTTCAACCTCGCGAAACGGGGGATATATGCCCGCCCCTTGCTCCATGAAGCGGAACCCTGCCGCCTTAGCTGCCGCAAGGCGGCAGGGTTCCTGCAAAGCGAAGCTTTATGGGAAAGAGGAGGGGCTACCCGTAAAGCGATAGTTTGCGTCGGCAAACTGAGCAAATAGGGCGTGTGCCGACGAAGAGGCGGGGGTATACCAGCCAGGTTATTTTACAATCACAACGACCTTCACTTCTTTTCCCGGTGCGTAGACAAACACCTTCGACGCGTCCTTCCTTCCGACCCGACTGATAGAAAGAATATCTTCAAAGGTAGAGGGCGTATAGACTGCACGCTGTATATCATATGTGTAGATGCAGGGCTTATCATTGTCATCCGTGGAAAGCTGGTAATAATACAAATCCTCGTTATTTTCATCCAGTGCGATAACCAGCTGCTGCTCGTAATCGTCGGAAGCGGCGCCGAGGAATTTCGAATTGGCTTCATATGCCATTCCATAGCACATTTCCTCGTCCGTATCCGCTCCGGTAATATAGAAGTTATTGTCCATCGGAAGGGAGGAAATCCGGCTGATTTTATTGATATTGCCGTTAAAATCGACCAGATATTGTACAATATCTCCCGGCTTTATCCGGTCTGCTCCGTCGAGGGACAAGCCTGGTTTTGTTTTCAAGTCAAATGCCGTCCCGTTGTCATATCCGGATATCCGGTATGCTTCCTCATCGTTAACGAGCGTTGTTGTGACATTCTGCACCACTTTCATTTTCACATCGCTGCTGATTGGGGAATCGTCGTTGATTCGGTTTTCATTCTTGAATACCATTGCAGATACGGTGAGATCCTCAGCGTCGTATTCAAATCCCTGCATGTAATACTCGTTCTTTCCGAATTTCATCTGGGTATAGATGTCCTCTTCATCTCCGCTTGCGGGAATGAAGAAAACGACCGTATCCTCCCCGATGCCAAATGGCTCCTCGCTGCCGGTTACGACCAAGCTCTTCGTATTGAGCGTCTGCTTGGCGGTGTAGTCACCCCGTTTCTCTGTCACAATATCAATCCGTTTGATTTCACCGGCGGCATTTAACGCATACCGGATCAAATGGTTCCGTCCCAGCTTTGGTTCCGCTGAGAGTACATCATAAATTCGAACCGGCTCCGTGTATGAGGTTCCGTTGATTACAACCTTGTCCGCGATTTTCAGCGTTTCCAGCGTCTGGGCCTCAACCGCCTGCATATAATAAGTGGAAACGCCCTCCAGAACGCTTTTTACCCGCGTCCCTTTAATCAGCTGGATTTCAAGCTGTTTTTTAATGCCGCTGTCCGGCATCTGCATCTGATAGATGTAGGCCAGCTGGCTTCCCGCAGAATCCAGGGATTCCTCCGCATAGACGATTTCATTTTTGCTGTCCATCGTGAAATCATAGGTTTTTCCGATGCTCAAGGACTCAGGGGTTACCCGGTAAGTATATTCTCCCTGCGCGAGGTCGTACACTTCGCCGTCCACCCAAACAGTTCCCTCGGACGCATCTATCTGGGTGACCATACCCGTCACTTTTTCATCCAGCCGGACGAGGCGTGTATAGTTACCGTCCTTGCTGCGGTGTACCTCCGTTAAATCTTCTTTTTGGAAAGTTTCCGGAGCGATTTCCCCGCCATTTTTATCTGCGAACGAAACGAACCTGTTTTTATCTTTGCTGTAATCCAACAGCAGGGTTCCGTCCGCGAGCATGTTTTTGAACTGAACCGTCTCATCGGCGGCATTAACTTTTAAAATGGTTCCCAGTTCATAGCACTCAATAAATACGACGTCATACGTTTCATCCCCGTTATTGTCCAGGAAACGGAGCTTTGCGCTGCGCGCCGTCAGCAGGTCTGCTGAATAAGTGGAATGGTAGCGGTTATTATATACAATTTTCAAATTGTCATCAAGTGTTAATTTCTCATCCTCGTCATCCAGATAATAGTTTACCGTCCTTCCCTGCACAGAAGCAACATCCACACCCGAAAGCGCAACCGTTTCATTCATTCTGGGCCGCGGGGAAATTCCTTTAATATATGCCATGCCATCGTCGTCAATTGCGTAAAAACGGACGCTTTGGCCAATCAGGGCGGAAACATCGAGGCCCTCGTCCAGATAATAGCTGTAGCCGCCGATAATAACCTGGTCGTCTTCGACGCTGTATGTGCCGGTTATGGAGGTCCTGTGGTCCGCCTCCAAAATTCCGTGCAGTTCCGCGCCGTCAGAAAGGAACTTGTCTATCAGCGTTTCCTTCAGTACATACCGTTCACCGCCGTCCGCGCTGTATTCGTAGGAAAGTTCCAGCACCTTCTGGTCAAGTGCGTTGTCTATCAGTCGTGCAAACCACTCTCTGGTAGCAGGCGTGCCTGTTTCCGTGCTCAGGCCGTTTAACAGGTTGATTTTTCCCGCCTGCAGAATATACGGCTGGAACCAGCTCTCACTTGCCTCTGTATCAAGAATACTTCCATATCCTAAAATACATACTATCACCTTGACCGCCTGCTCCACCGTCAATGTTCCGTCAGGATCAAACCGCCCGTCTCCTACGCCGTTTAAAATCTGCATCGCAGTTGCCGCGTTAATGGCACTGTAGGCATAATGCTCCTCTGGAACATCAAGATACTGGTTCGCACTTGCGCTGGAAATCGCCAACGACTCCAGCTTCAGAAGCCGCAGGATAACCTGCGCCAGCTCCGCGCGCTTTAATTCCGATTTTGCGCCGAAGGTGCCGTCTCCATTTCCTGTCATAATCCCCAAATCGCTCACGCGCAGAATGGATGAATAATATCTGCTGTCAGCAACATCCGTAAAATTCGAATCTGCAAACGCCGGTTGGCAGAAGCACAAAGCAAGCACTACAGATAGCATTAAACTCAAAAATTTCTTCATCGTATCTTCCCCCTCTATTCAGCACTATTCGCCTTTTTTCCCGCTTTGCGCAGCAGCCGGAATAAGATTTCGGCTGTCTCCGCGCGGGTTGTAGGCTCTTTGCTCTGGAAGCTGCCGTCCGGCATTCCTTTTATAAAGCCCAGCTGGTACGCGGCATTTATTGCTTCTCTTTCCCATTCCTCAAATTCTCCGCTGTCGGTGAATCCGGCATCTGCCGTTTCTGTCGCTGGTCCAGCCAGCTTCTGATACAGTCCGACTGCCATTTTTGCCAGTTCCCCGCGTTTGAGTGCGTGTTCCGGGTAAAAGTTTACGCCGTCGCCGGATACAATTCCCGCCTCATACGCGCACTGTACCGCTCCAGCGTACCAAGCTGACGCACTGACATCTGCAAAACTCCCCTGATAGGGCGTGTCCCCTCCCAGAATCCGCGCCAGAACCGCCGCAAACTCTGCACGGGTAATCTGGTTATCCGGCCGGAAGCTGCCGTCCTCATAGCCGTTTATATAGCCGTTATCCGCCATATATGTAACGGTCTCTTCAGCCCAGTGCCCCGTCGTATCAGGAAACGGCCGGGGCGTTTCAGCCGGCGGCGTACTGCTGGGTGACGGCGACGGAGTGCTTTCCGTCCCGCCTCCGCCGATGCCACCACCGCCTGTTCCGCCGCTGTTTCCGGGCTTGGAGCTAGCCGTCGGCGCAGGAGTTTTCACATGTGTCGGGTCGCCTGGTTTTGTGCTTTCTCCCTCCTCATTTACGATATCGCTGGTGAGGTAGACACGCATATTTCCCAGCTGTTTTGTGTAGATATATGAATTCTGCTCTCCCTTGTACAACGCCATAACCGTTGTGTTTGCGGCATCGTCTGCGGCGTCATAGGAGTTCTCTGCAATCTCCTTGAAGCTTGAAAGCGTTCCGGAGGCCGTGCCAACGGATATTCTCCATCCATCGCTTTTTGCCATATGGAATTGCACTGGGCGGTCCGCTTCGAGCTGCTTGAACAGAATCGTGCCATAGTTGTCCTTATTTCCGTTCCCTTCCTCCGGGTATTCGAGCGCAATTTTTCCGTTCCAGTTAATATCCCCGCTCGAAAGTGTTGTTCCTTCCTCAAAGTTCAGATATGCCCAGTAGGTGGATGTCTTGTCCTTTACTGGATAGCCGATAGACAAACCGTCTGGGAGCACGACTGCTTTTTTCCCGTCTATGCTCTGCAAATCTGACGGTTTTATGCTATAGGTCCCAATTACAATGGAATCACCCAATCTCAGATATGGCACTTCTTCCCCATTGAGCGCCACCTTTTCATTTTTATTGGAATGAACAATCAGATACTCGGTATTCAGATTGAGCACATCAGAAGTATAGATGTTCGTGACATTGCCCGTGTATTCAACAGAAATATCTGAAAGTGTCCTCGACGCGGTCAGAATATCTCTCCCGTTTTCTTTTAGAGAAGAAAAATTGGAGGCAGAGAGGAACTTTATTTCCTCTGCCGTATTTTTTTCAACATAGGCCATCTGTGCGGTTGCGTCATAAATACCGTAGGATTTCTTTTTCTCCGGCTCCTGATTGATATAGTAAACCATTTTGTTCCCGTCCGGCAATGTTGCGGAGAATGCGCTGGCCTGTTCACCGCTGTCACCAATTACCTCTATCGGTACGGTGCGGATGGTATCGCTGGCTTTCCCTTCAAACGGATAAATGATGGTATTGAACTTCGCATTGCCGGTCTTTTCAATCTGGTAAGAAACCAGCTTGCCCTCCATTTTCTGTCCGTTCAGGTTTTTACTGTAACCATCGTCAAGAAACGCCTTTGTCAGCGTGCTTGGATCCGCTGGGATAAAGGCGACGTTCGCCCCTGTCTGAAAGTTTGTTTTCGCAATTTTTGTGTCCTCATCCAGTGTCAGGTTTGCGTCTGCAAGCGGCGTCCAGGCTTGGTCATAAAGCGCGCTGTCCTCCCTGCCGTTCGCATTCAGGAAGTCTGAAACAATATAAAACTTCTTGTTGTTTTTAATGAAAGTCACCTGTCTGGTATGGTCGCGATCATACAGGTCTTTATAAACATCTACCGTATTCGTAAAATGGTCCATTCTTTGATTACTGTTCATGGAAATATCGCCATTTCCAGTCTTTATCCCGCCGATACCGTTGATTTCCACGGTATTCTGCGACCGCTGACGGTACATCAGGTAATAATTCCAGCCTTGTGACACATCGTACGATAACACGCCGTAAAGGCCGAAGAGCAACCTTCCATAGGCATAGAGCGACATGCTGTTCCCAAAGCTATGCCCATGATTTCTTCCGCTGAATCCAATCATCATTGCGGAAACGCCATTGTCCGTCCAGTTGTCACGCATGGAAGCACGTTTGGACTCGGGCAGAAGCTTTGAAGTAAAGGAAATCGGCGTTCCCTCCTTGCCATCTGTCGCATAATACAGCAGTTCGTCATCATCCAGCAAATCTGCGGCCTTTTTAATATTGGAACGCAGATTGCCGGACGCACCACCGTCTCCCCACTGGAATTGCCCCTTTTCAGGAGTAGACATGGCAATCAGCGCGAAGGCAAACTTCCGGTATGTTTCCCTGAATTTATCGGTCAATTCAATATTGGCGCTCGCCGCCTGCTCATAAATCTTGCTGAAGGAGTCGAACACACCAACATCGTAGCCGCTGGTCCCCTCGATGTAATCCCCATCTGCAAAACACAAATCCTCCGCCATGCGTTCATACCGTTCTGCCGCAACGGTAACCCAATCCGGATTCAGTGCGAACTCCGGAAAGTAGATGCAGGCATTTAAAATTAGCGTATTCTGCCCCGCCGTAACGTTGTGGTTCCGGTATTCATTTTCCGGCTGGCAGTTCCAGTACGCCTCCTGCCAGATAAATTTCAGCATGGACATAAATGCCGTGGAATCTCCGGCCGGAGAATTGAGCATCGCGTAAAAGCAGCTGTACATCGCACTTTCGCGGAAAGAGGACGTCAGAACGTCACAATTTCCGTAATACATCCCGCCGTTGTTGGCGATGAAATCCAGTTCCAGCTCAATTGCGGCTTTGGCGAAGGAAACGTCTCCGGTCGCCGCTGTTTCCGCATATAGAGTCGGCAAATACTGCAAACGACGCATGACGCTCACATACTGCGCATAATGGCCGACAGGAAAGTTCTGCCAATCACCAATTTCAATGTTATGGTAGGAAAACACCCGGCGCGTCGTATTGTTTGTGCAGGCTGTTTCTTCGTTCCATGTGGTTTCACGGCCCACAAACAGCGCAACCCGTTTGTTATCCTGCGTGCTGCTTCCGTACACGCGCAGTGTCGCGGAAGTAACCTGGCTAACATCAATACCGGACAGGTCAAACTTGAAATAACCCTGCCGGGTTCCGTTTCCGTTTGCACTGGAG
>CABSKZ010000167.1 GCA_902478395.1 uncultured Eubacteriales bacterium
GTGATAAACAAGTCGCCGCATCTGGCAGGCCTTGCAATGGTTTCCAGAAGCCTGTCGACGGCGTTGTCATCCAATTCGTCAGCCGCTACCAATATTAGAAGATTATCCTCGTAATCCTGGCACATGTAGCAGTCGCCAAACGGCCGCAGCCGTTCGTTCAGCAGGCGCTTCAGATGTTCATCTATCTGGCCGCTTACAAAAATGACCTTGTAAAACCGTCTGTTTAAATCAATATGCAGCAGCTCACATTTTTCAATGAATTCATCGTTATCGATGCTGTCGGTAATAAACCGGTAAAGGATATTTTCTTTTAAAATATCCTCCGCGTCTCTGACCTTCTTTTTATAGAGGTTCTCATTGTCCAGCTTTTTCACGATGCTGCTCAGAGAGGAAATCAGCTCCACCTCGTCGACGGGTTTGAGCAAAAAGTTTTCAATGCCCAGCTTAACACCCTGCTGGATATATTCGAAATCGTCAAACCCGCTCAGGATGATGGTCTTCACAGATATGTCTTCTTCCTGCAGGTTCCGCAGCAATTCAATTCCAGTCAGCTTCGGCATTTTGATATCCGTAATCAGGATATCCGCTTTTTCCTTCCGCAAAAACTCGAGCGCCTCCTGCCCGTCCCGGCACAGCGCCGCAATCTCCATTCCCATCTCCTCCCAGCAGAGCATTTTTTGCAGCCCATCCAGGATAAACGGTTCATCGTCCACCAACATTACTTTATACATGAAATTCCCCCTGTTCAGCCATCGTTCCGTTCCATACGCCCCTGCGAAATTTTCAGTACCACAGCGGTTCCGCCATTGTGCCGCGAATAAATTTTCAGTCCACTTGTTTTATCGTACATCAACCGTAACCTTCTGTGAATATTCACCAGCCCGATATTTTCCTTCGGAAGTGCTTCCCTGCTGAGTGCATCCCGGATTTTTTCCAGCTTGTCCTTCGTCATTCCGGCGCCGTTATCACGGATTAAGAACACAATATAGCCGCGCACCTGTTTTGCCCTCAGCCATAGCTGGTTGTTCTGATTGTCGGGAATAAAGCCGTGGATAATATAGTTTTCCATAATCGGCTGAAGGATGTTCTTTGGCACACTGTAGGCCAAAATGTCCGGCTCCACATGAAACGTGACGTTCAGGCTTTCCCCATACCGGATCTTAAACAGTTCCAAATACATTTTACAGTACCGGATTTCCTCCCGGACCGTGACAATGGAACTGCCATGAATGCTGCTGCGGAACAGGCGGGAAAGGATATAAATCATATCCGCGGCCTCCCGGTCGTCATTCGCAACCGCCTTCATCCGTATCGCCTCCAGCGTATTGCTTAAAAAGTGCGGGTTAATCTGGGCTTCGAGCGCGGAAAGCATGGCGTCCTTCTGCTGGATATCCGCAATGTAGTATTTGTCGATATAAGTCTTTAAATCGTCGCACATGCCGTTGAATACAATGGACAATTCATCGAACTCATCGCGTACCTTATCGACCGGAATCCGCTCCTCCAGGTTATTGTTGCGCACATTCGCGATTGCGTCGGTGATGCGGTTCATCCGTTTCGAAAAAATCCGCATGGTAAAATATATGAGGGCCAGCAGGGTGAGCAGGCAAATTACCGTGAAAATAATGATGACGTTGCGGATGGGCTGCGTCTTAGCAAGCAACTGTGACTGCGGAATCAGCCCAAGAACCAAAAAGCCGTTTTCCCCCTGCGTATAAGCGTTTATGTAATTTGTCTCCCCGTTCAGCCTGACGACTCCTGCTTCCGTATCAATTTGAAAAACTTGGTTGTAATATTGGCCCGTCGAATCGTAGAGCACCTTGCGTTCCGGCGTCAGAACCAATACGTCGCCCAACAGGTCGTCGCGGTACTTCTCCAGATATTTTGTAATGCCCTCCGCTGTAAACTCCACATAGATTTCCGCTATCTTTTTCGACTCATATTTTGAGCCGATTTGCGTGGAAACCATATAGGTAACCCGGTTATGGTCCACCTCGAACGGCTTAAACCCGCTTGGAAAAACGCTGAGGTTGTTCGTCGCATAATTCCGTCCGTCCGACGCAAAGGCCGGACCGCTGCCGCCTGCCGCCGACTGCTCTCTTGAATAGGAATAGGCGTTTCCATCCAGCGTTTTCCGCACGGTAATGCTCGAAATATCCGTATCGTTTCCGAACGCGGAGAAAAAATAGGTGTCAAAATCCCGCTTCAGTTCCATATCAGCATAATCGGAAAGGTCAATCGGGTGTTCCAGAAAGGACATCACGTTCTTGGCCGTATCCTGGTTGTTGTACATGGCGACAGATATGGACTTGACAACGGACAGCTTATTCTGCACATAATCGTCTGTGTTCTGCAGGATAATCCGGTTGTACTTCATTTCCCGCTCCGTAATCATATTGTCGCTGTAGGAGGATAAAATGAAATAAATCACAACAAAAACAAGCACGATAACGCCGATAAAACAGAGAAATATTTTACTGAAAAATTTTGACGAGAAAATATTCTGTACGAGCTTATGCAGTTTTTCGGCCATGCTGTTCCCTCCTTCGGGCTTTATCTTTTTTATCATAGTTAGCAATACAGCGTGCCGGATGGCCCGGCACGCTATAAAATTCCTGTTTATGCAGTGTCTGCTGAATAAAACACAAGTGTCCCTTGTCATTCAGCCTGGTGAATGGTGCACAGAAACGCAGGTTTATTTATAAACCGCCATAAGCTTTACAACACTCTCCTGGATAATTGCAATAATATAGGTATTGTCGCCAATATCATCAATCTTACCGGCTTTTACTTCATTTTTTCCCGTGTCTACCAACGCTATCGCGTTACCAGGAGTAATAACCCAGCTGCTGGGTATTCCGCTGCTGTCGTTTACGACGAGTTTCTTTGATGCGGCGTCCATCCGCGTCACGTTGCCCTGCATCACGTTCCAAGCCCCCCTGAGAGACGTAGCCGGTGAAAGGTTGCTCTTCTTTTGCAAGGTGAAATCCTCAGCACGGGCAATTACCGAGCCAATCTCCACGATTTCATTTTTTGTAGTGGCCGAGATCGAAACAATATCTCCAAACTGAATGTCCAGTTTGGTCAGAAGCGTTTCATCCGGCACGACAAACTCCTTGTAGCCCTGAATCGTAACGCCGCAGACTTTTTTCACGATCTCGTCTTCATAAATAGTATCGCTGATGCGGCCGACTACAAAGGAATCCTTATAATTTACCTTCGCATCAGAGTTGCTCAGCCCTTCTACTAAAACGAATGGGGCATTGTTGAAGTCGTCTGTATCATAACTGATAAAGTTATATTTCTGATCGTTCATGAAATAGGTGCTGTCCGAAACCAGAAAGCCTTTGTCCTGCGATTTGTCCGGAGGAACAACCATAACCTTGGTGGATGCCGAAAGGAACACCTGGCTGTCCAGCGAATTGTTCGTGGTGGTATAAATAACCTGATTCCCTGTAACTCCTTGCGTAAAATCATCGTATCCGGCGGTTGTAATGGAGCGTATTTTACCGTCTGCGTTCATATTGCACAGGATAACCTGCGGAATCGCTATGCCATTTCCGTCACACAAGCCATATTTCAACATTAATTTTTCTTTCTCACTCGTTGACTTGTCAGTCTCATCCTCTTCACCAGGTTTAACACTGACCTTCCGTTCTCCGTTTATGGAAACGTTGTCAGCCAGCTCCGCGACCGTCAGCTTGCCTTCTAATGTAAAAAGTTTCAGCTTCGGTGCACTCAAGATAGAACTGTTTCCTCTATCCACGCCGCACAGGTAGGTATAATTTTTTGCACCGCCCTGTTGTTTGTCCAGATACAGAACTTTGCCGGATGCGTCAAGATACACCTTCACATAGTCGTTGAGTTTAATCTGGTAATCCGGCCGCGTGTCCATCAAATTTTGCAGATAGGCGCTCAGCTCATATTCCTTTTCTCCCACCTTCACAGAGGTGCTGCCTGTCTCATTGATATACTCTTCCGCAGCCGCTGCCACATTCTCAATCGTATAGGTGTCGTCATCCGCGGTAAGAGCAGTCCGCCGCACGAGCAGGACATCGTTGCGTTTCAGGGCCGACAATCTGGATTTTTTGCCGTTTGCCGTCACCGTATAGTCGCGGTTATAGAGGTTGACCTCCGGCCCGCCATACAGGTCCGTAATTTTTTCATTCGCGAGGAATACCGAGTCCACAATCACAACATCATACGAGTCAACCGACAGTACGTCATACTCCCCGTCGTTGTTGTTGTCCAGCAGCCGGACGCTGCCGACCTCCAACTCCTTAAGAACCGTCAGCACGTCTTTTTTGTAATTCATTCCGCCGTTGAGTACGACCTCCGCAGCCGCTGGAATGGTAATGGTTTCTTCTTTGTCCCCTTCGAAATAAGTAAGCCGGATTGCAGAACCCGTCCCGCTCTTTGCAACACTGGAAATATCCTCCGCTTCGATGGTCAGCTGGTCGTTGCGGCGCTCCGGCGCTTCTATCCAGAGAATGGTATTCTCCTCTGCGTCGCTGTCGACATAATATTCTACATAACTTCCTATCAAGCCTTCTACATACTCCGGATTTACATAGTATATCGTACCGTCAATCTGAACACAACCCTCTACCAGCGGTTTTTCTCCGTCGAGGGAGCGTTCGTGCGTCGCCCTTACATAGCCCGTCTTTTTTTGAATGTGCAGCTGCTCAGTCAGGAGGGTAATATTTTTGCCCTGTACATAGGTGATAGAATCATCCTCCAGCCCGGTTTCTTTCAAAAACGGCGCTTCCAAGGTGTTGGCAATCAATTTAGCCGCCATTCCACGGTTAATCATCGTATGGAGCGGAAAATCCGACAGCCCTGCCATGATTCCGTTCTGCATTCCAACAGAGAGGTACCCATTCGGATATCCGCCGGCCTTTTCCGCCATATAGCCATAACCAGTGGCGCCCACCAGCATCTTGACCGCTTCTATGTAGGTAATCGTCTGTTCCGGGCTGAAGTATCCGCCGCCGGTTCCGTTCACTAGTCCAGCACCGTATGCCGCAGCGATGGCGCCGCTGGCCCAGTGTTCCGGCGCGACGTCCAAAAAGCTGCTGGTAGATGCCGCAGACGCGGTATCCATTCCCATCAGCCGCATAAGCTGTGTCGTAAATTCCGCCCGCGTCAACGTGTTTTCCGGCCGGTAGGTGTTGTCCTCATAGCCCTGTACAATCCCCAGTCCGTAGAGCAGGCGGATGTCAGAGGCGAACGGACTGGACGCGAGGTCTGTCGGCATCTTTGCCGACGTTCCTCCGGATCCTGCTGGCGCTGCCGCTGAAGATATCTGGAAGTTCAGCAATGAGAAACCAACATCCATAGCGGAACCGCCCGTTGCAGCCCCCACATGGAAATATCCTGTCCCTTCCTCCCCAAGTGTGCCAGGGAGTGAGAAAGAGGTCTCATACCCGCCAAGCGTGACGGTATAGGTTCCATTTTTCTCCGAAAGCTGGAAGGATATTTTTCCGCCCTGCTTCACATTCGCGGCAATATCTGAAACCGCGATGGCCTGCCATGGCGCTTCCGGCGTGTTGGCGAACACGTTAAATGAAATGGTCGAATCGTTCTTCAAATACAGAACCATGTAAATGCCGTTGAAGCTCATCCGCGTCTGGTATTCCGACATGGTGTTCAAGTCGGACAAAACGAAACTGATAAACGGTCCTGCGTCCGGATTGTCGTCCATATAGCAGGGAATCGTTTCGAACTGTAAGTCAAACGCGATATTTTTATAATCTGTTTTTTGCTTATAAATAACATAGTTATTCGTTTTACCTGAAAATTCTACTGAACCTGTGTTTTCCTTTGCGCCAAGCCCGCCGAGCGCGTTCCAGTTTGATTCCGCCGCGAATCCGGCGGGAGGAACCACTAGCGACAGAAGCATAGCGACAACCAGCGTCAGTACTGTGACTCTTGTTTTCATTCTTCCACCCCGTTTTCCAATTGCGTGTATGCGTAAATCATCTGGAACACTTCCGCACGCGTGCAGTAGTCCGCAGGGGCGAACGTCCCGTCTCCCTTGCCATTTAAGATACCAGCACCGCGAAGCTTCTCAACGCTTTCCTGTGCGTATGCCGCAATCTGGTCCGCGTCGCGAAATGCAGCGGCGCCCTCTCCGGAAGCAAGCGCGATTCCTTTTTTCGCAATGGCGCGTTCCAGCATCACTGCCGCGTCCTGCCGCGTCACCGGGGCGCCTGTTCCGAACGATTGCTCCGATACGCCGTTTACCAATCCGGCGTTCACCGCCGAAGCGACAAACCGGTAAAACCATTGCTCTTCCGCCACGTCGCCAAAATTGCATGACGCCGTTTCGTCCAGCGCGTCTGCCGCAATAACCAGCATCTTCACGAATTCCTCGCGGGACACTACGTCTGTTGGATGCAGTTTTCCATCGCCGCTGCCGGAAATAATCTTTTTCTCATAGAGGGATTGGATTGCCGGATAAGCCCATTCCACCTGTTCGATATCATCAAACGCAGCTTTGATACCGGAATATTCATCTTCTGGTGTATTGGTCGGCAAAGGCGCCGGGGTCGTGGCTGGGAGCTTCAC
>CABSKZ010000168.1 GCA_902478395.1 uncultured Eubacteriales bacterium
GCTCCCGCCATTACTGTCGATTTCAGCGGATTAGCTTCAATCTCATCAAATACCGTGTATGCAACATTCGCGAGTCGGAGTTGTTCCTCCAGCCTTTCAAGATACCCATTTTCTCTTGTAGATTTCCCGTTTGAAATTACAATCAACGCCTTTTTGCCCGGCAATTCCTGAATATTCAAGTTATTAAGCTGTCCGTTCCCAAATAAAATCCTTGTCGGTATAAAATAATGAAATGCCATTTCGCATCCTCCTTTTGACTGATTCTTTATTTTATCATACAACAGAGCCGCTACCGGTCCAACCCTGTGAGAAATTCGACTGTCTCGGGATCGTAGTGCGAGAAAAACGCGCTTTCCGCCTCATCGAGCTCCACAATTCTCTGCACATCTTCTTCCGCGAGTATAAAATCAAAAACGTCGATATTCTGGAGCATACGATCTTTATGGGTTGACTTTGGAATGACAACTACGCCGCTCTGAATTAGAAACCGCAGAATCACCTGTGCAACGTTTTTCCCATATTTTGCACCGATTTCAGTGAGAACAGGGTGATGGAACATGTTCTTTTTTCCTTCGGCGAACGGCCCCCAGCTTTCAATCTGTACGCCGTATTTTTTCATGATTTCCTTCGCCCCCGCCTGCTGGTTGAACGGGTGGGTTTCCACCTGATTCACCATGGGAATGACCTCGCTGAACTGGCAAATATCGACCAGCCTGTCGGGATAAAAATTGCTGACGCCGATAGCGCGGACTTTGCCCGCCTTGTAGGCCTCGGTCATCGCCCTGTAGGTGCCGTAGTAGTCTCCGAAGGGCTGGTGAATTAGAAGCAAATCTATAAAGTCTGTCCGCAGTTTTCTCAACGACTCGTCAATTGAAACCTTTGCCTTGTCATAGCCGGCGTTTGAAATCCATACCTTTGTTGTAATAAATAGTTCCTCTCTGGGAATGCCGCATTTTCTGACTGCGTTTCCAACCCCTTCTTCGTTGTGGTAAGCCTGGGCAGTGTCAATCAAACGGTAACCTGCGGACAACGCGTCCAGCACACAGCGTTCACATTCGGCAGGCTCAATTTGATAAACGCCATAACCTAAAACAGGCATCTTAACTCCATTGTTTAATGTTACATATTCCATTTGATTCAATCCCTCCTTATTTCAGCTTTTCATACTCCTCTTCCGGCACTTTTTCCAGCCATTCATTAGATGCGCCCTCCGCCGGAACCTCTACTGCAATATGCGCGAACCATTCGTCTGGGGCTGCACCATGCCAATGCTTGGTTTCAGGCGGAATGTTCACGACGTCTCCCGGCTTTAATTCCTGCGCCTCCTGCCCCCATTCCTGATAGTACCCGCGCCCGGCTGTTACCAATAATATCTGCCCGCCCTTGTGATGGATGTGCCAATGATTGCGGCACCCGGGTTCAAAGGTTACATTGCCGATGACAACACCCGTAGTGGACAGCATGTTCAAATAGCTTTGACCGACAAAAAATTGCTTGAACGCCTCATTTTTTTCTCCTATGGGAAAAACACTCAATTCCTTCACTTCAGACACCTCCGTATCCAATCTTCGATTTCGCGCCGCGCACCCGACACAGCCGCGCCGCGGATTGCCAAGCCGTTCTGAATCACCGCACCGGGGCACAGCCTTTTTAAATCTGCTTCGCTCCGCCCCATTCCACTCCCCTCATGCGTGCAGAACGGCAAAATAGTCTTGCCGGATAAATCGTATTTTTCCAATATTGAGAACACCGCCACAGGCATTGTACCCCAATAATTCGGATAACCGAGATAGATGGTATCATATCCGTTCAAATCGTTGGGATATGCTTTCAGCTCCGGCCGCGCCTCACGCCGCAAATCGTTTTTTGCCTGCTCAATACACTCCGAGTAATCTGCGGAATATGGGATGACTGGTTCGATTTTAAATAGCTCAGCGCCCGTTATACTCTGAATGATTTTTGCCGCAACCTCTGTATTCCCTACCGATAAATCCTGGATGCTGCCGTTCACATAATTGTTTCTGTTGCGCGAAAAGTATAATATGATTTCAGACATACCTGTTCCTCCTTTCATTGTACGGCTTTATTATACAACACCTTTTCTTGACAGGGAATCTCCGGTATGTTAAAATAGCATAAACCTCAAGTTTATACAGGAGGGTTGAAAAATGTATCATCCACAATTATACATATTTATAACGGTCGCTGATTGCGGCAGCTTTAACAAGGCCGCTGAGCGGTTGTTTCTGTCCGCAACAGCGGTCATGAAGCAGATGAACAGCCTGGAAACGCGGATTGGGGTAAAGCTGATTGAACGTACTTCTCACGGTATACACCTGACGAATGCTGGGGAACAATTTTATAAGGACGCAAAATTTATCATAAAATATTCCGCCAATGCGGTCAGCCGAATCAGGCAGAGCGCAAACGACGGAAAATATGTGATAAAGGTCGGAACTTCTGTGCTGAATCCATGTAAAATCTTGATGGATTTATGGGGACAGATAGATGATATCTATGCAAATTTTAAAATCAACGTTATTCCGTTTGAGGACGATCACAATAATATCTTAACGGTGATTGGAGACATCGGGAGTAAATTCGATTTTATTGTAGGCGCCTGTGATTCCCCCATGTGGCTCGCACGCTGTAATTTTTATAAACTGGGAGAATACAGGGAATGCGTGGCTGTTCCGAGAAATCATCCGCTTGCATCAAAAACGATGCTGCGGCTTGAAGATTTACATGGCGAAAAGCTGCTTATGGTAGAAAAAGGCGTTAGTACCAGGCTGGATAAGCTGCACGATGAGCTTGAACGCAATCATCCGCAAATCCAGCTGGAAGTGACCTCGTTTTATGACATTGACGTGTTTAATACATGCGAACGCAATGGCGGGGTCATGCTTACGCTCGATGCTTGGGCGGAGGTGCATCCCTCCCTTGTTACGATACCTGTGGATTGGGACTATACGATACCGTATGGTATTCTGTATCCGCTCCATCCGTCCGACGATATTGTTCAGTTTCTGGACTTGATAAAAACGGTAGTTCACAATTGATTATGCACCAGTTCGGAGATACTATCACAGGTCTCCGCTCATGCGGCATGCGGGCTGTCTTTTTTTCATTTATTCTATTTCCCCGCGCACGCTTCATATCCTGCAGATACGCTTGACAAAATATAGGATTTCGTCTATACTGGACGTACAATCGCAACCGGAGGGGAGAGAATTCAATGAGTGGGACGAAGCTGCGCACAGCCTTTGCCGGCTTTCAGCATAACCACCTGTACCAAATATATGAAATGGCGGTTAAGAATCAACGGATTCAGATTGCCGGATGCTGGGAAGCCTCTTCGGAGATACGCCGGCAGGCAAAACAGAAGTACCAGATCGAATTCTCCTATGATACCTATCAACACTTGCTTGACGACCCGGCCACAGATATCGTCGTCATTGGCAGTTATTACAGCAGGCGCGGACAAATGGCCATCGAGGCGCTGCGCGCCGGCAAACATGTGTTTTCCGACAAGCCGCTCTGCACAACGCTAAACGAACTTAGCCAAATTGAAGCCCTCGCCAAAGAAAAGGGCCTTTGTGTGGGACTGATGCTCGATTTACGTTTTCACCCTCACGCATCATGTATGAAACAGCTCATCGAAAACGAAACGCTTGGAAAAATCCATTGCGTCCGCTTTGGGGGACAGCATCCGCTGCTGTTTGATTCCCGCCCTTCGTGGTACTTTGACCCGGATAAATATGGCGGCGTCATAAATGACATTGCCATTCACGGCATCGATTTTATCCGGTATCTGACCGGGCTTGGCGTCAAGGAAATTGCTGCCGCCAGGTGCTGGAACGCATTTTCTGTTCAGAACACGGCTTTTCAAGACAGCGGCCAGCTTATGCTGGTTCTGGAAAACAATGCCGGTGTGATTGCGGACGTATCCTACGCCTCGCCGGACAGCTTCAACTATTCTATGCCCTGCTACTGGAGCTTTGAGTTTTGGGGAGAAAAAGGAATGGCATCATTCAGTTACCATTCCGACGGCGTTTCGCTCTACTGCAATGGAAACCGTTCTGTGAAAATCGTAAAAGGCCACGCTCCCGGCAGCGACTGCCTGGCCGACTTTATCCGCCAAATCGAGGGAGAGGGCCAGGTGGTTCTTCCCACACAGGATGTCTTTGCTTCCACACGCGATACGCTCAGGGTACAGCACGCGGCAGATACTGTTTGAAATAGTATTGAAGTCCCAAAGACATGTGGCGCATAGCAAACCCAAATTCCCTAAAGTACGGTTTCATACTTCTTATTGTCTAAAAATATATTGCCATTACAGTAAAAAACAGGGGGCAGGAAATAACTGATTTTTTGGACACAGCACAGGTTATCAGCCGCCAGAATCCTGTTTTTTACTGTTTCAAATCCTCTACATTTTTAAATTCAGTATTTTTATTATATCAAAGGTGTCCGCTTCACCGCCTAACCAATTGCTTTCGGCTGTCAAACAGCCGCATCTTTGGTACTCCGCCTAAGAACAGCGTAACATTCTCCCACCATACATTGTTTTGAATAAAATTGATAAAACAATACATCTCCCGCAACCTTTCGCCGTATAGGTTTGCCTGTGCAATATGAATCCAAAGTGCCAGCGGCACTTTTTTTATTTGTGCGCAAGTTGCGTAAAATCCGCCTGCACCGCACATACTAAAAAGAAAAAAGGCGGGTTATGCCATGCACTTTCAAGCAATTTATTACGAAAAAGACATTTTTCAATATCCGCTCGGCCAACAACTGAGGGACTCTTTTTCCGACGGAGAATGGATTGAAATTGAGAACCACAATCATATACCGGAGATGCGCGCACAGCCAAACAGCGCGTTCGGGCAAATGAAACGGAACCTCATCATCGGCACAAGGAAAACACATAAATATGTTCCGAATCACAAAACATCAGATTTTTTGGTTCCGTACACTTCCTCAGGCTGCACCGCGGCCTGCCTGTATTGCTATCTCGTCTGCAACTATAACAAATGCGCGTATCTCCGCCTGTTTGTCAACCGGGAACAAATGATGGATAAACTTATCAAAACTGCTCAGTCCAGTGAAAAAGAGCTGACATTTGAGATTGGCAGCAACAGCGATTTGGTTCTTGAAAACACTTTTACTGGGAACCTTCCGTGGACGGTGGAGCAATTTACCAGTCAGGACAGGGGAAGGCTCACATTTCCAACCAAATTTTCAATGGTGGAACCACTGCTGGGCCTGCCCCATAAGGGCCGTGTAACCGTCCGCATGAGCGTCAACCCGCAGGAGCTCATCCGGCGCATCGAATTCGGTACCTCTCCGCTCATAGACCGCATACGCGCACTCAACCAACTTTGCGGGGACGGATATCCGGTTGGGCTGCTCATCGCGCCCGTCATTCTGGCAGACAACTGGAAAGCCTTGTATACAGAATTGCTTGACACACTGGAAGCAGAGCTTTCCGAAAAGGCAAAGGCAACCCTGTTCATTGAGGTCATTTTCATGACCTACAGCTATGTTCACCGCAAAATTAATGAAGAAGCATTTCCCAACGCAGTCGAACTATATGACCCGTCCCTCATGACTGGACGCGGACGTGGAAAATACTGCTACCGCCCTGAGCTGCGCGCGGATGGAGAGGAATTTCTGCGGTGTGAAATTGCACGCCGGTTTCCTGAAAATCAGATTGTTTATGTCGTTTAGCCGCCCGTCGGAATTTGAAGCACCGTTATATCCTGGCTGACCTTTTTTCCATCCATATCGACTGTCTGCACAGAGTGCAGCAGGTATCCGGCGACAGAAAACACCTCATCTGCCGCCGGATAGATTTTCATGGTCTGAAAATCTACAACTGCGAAATCAAACCCATTCACAGCGTTCTTCAATTGTTCCAGACATGCGCTGCAAAAATGTTCTTTCGCCTGTTCCATGCTGAACAGGTTTTCTTTTGTTAAGGTCAGTTTGATATCCGCATGGTGCAGCTGGTCATTTGTGCTCATATGAAAGGTTCCGTTTTTTCCGATGCGAACCGTGTCCATAGACAGGGCTGGGGAGCCCGCCCTATACAACGGAATTTCAATGAGCTGTCCGGTATTAGCAAAAACGATGCCGATATTCTGCCGACTTCCCGTTACCTCCGGATTCACACTGCATACTGCACATTCCTTTTCCGCCACTCCTTCCGGAACGCGGACAGCCTCCGGATCATATTCCCCGGCGGCAACGACAATCTGCGCTGTTTCCAGGTTTGGCGGCTCTGTAGCAATCATTTCACAGCCCGAAAAAATCAGGCACACCCCAACAACAAACACCAAAATTTTCATACTTTATTATTTCTCCTTCCTGTTTTTGTATCATTATACCATGTTTTTGGAAATAATACAACATATCTGAATACTTTATATTTCATTCGTGGGTTTATATGCTGGTGTTTATTCGATAGAATTAGACCTGTCTCTTATACACATCTGACGCTGCCGACGAATAGAGAGGTGTAGAT
>CABSKZ010000169.1 GCA_902478395.1 uncultured Eubacteriales bacterium
ACTGTTTGCCGACGCTCGCTTCATCTACCTCGAACGCCTCCTCGAAATAGGATTTGGAATCCTCAGACCAAACCGTTAGTTTAAAAACCTTTGTCGTACTTGTTCCGCCAACGGTGTCGGTGATCTCTCCGGTCAAGTTGACATATGCGTCTCCTTCACCGCGTGTAACCACCGCCATGCTGTTTTCCGCATCAATGCGTAGCGTGTCCTCATTGTCACTGCTCCATATAATGCGGATGTTTTCCGGCAGAAGCGCCGATGTGTCCAGACTGAAGCTTTCCGTCACAGCGCTCTCCAGCATTCCTGTGCAACGGTAAAAGTTTAAAACTCCCGCCGCTTCTTCCGCGGTCATCTCCGTCGTCGGCGCAGATAGTGCAGCAGTTTCTGCGTAGTATTTCGTTGCTTCCGCTTCTGCTGTTTTTGCTGCCTCTGCAGTCTGCTCCGTCTTCACCGGGGCTTCTATCTCCGTCACTGATAGTTGCGCCGTCTGTTCCGTACCATTGGCGAAAACCGCCGTCCCAGCGCAGAATGCCACCAATAAAATAATTGAGGCAAACCGTTTGTACAACCTCATTTTAAGACCTCCTAGCATTTGTTTGACGCGGCTTACCGCATCAATTTCTATTCTCTATTTTAATGGACGTCCCGAAACAATTCATCTCTAACTTGCGGGACAAAAGAACTGCTATATAAACGCATACTCACCAAGCCGATTTCAGTCGATCGTGTTCGTCCAACAGTGCCATAAAATTGTCGTAACAAACACCGTATGCGATCGAGTGGCTCGGCCCCAGAATAAAAGGAATGCCGCGTTTTGCCAGTTGAAATGCCCTTCGTACCTGTGCTCGAACCTCCTCCATCGTTCCACTAATGAGAATTTCGACGCTCACACCGCCCCAAAAACGCATCTTGTTGCCATGCTCCTCACTCAACTCCACAAGATCCATCCCCGCATTCGTCTGAAGTGACTGATAACAATTAACGCCAGCCTCCTTAAAGACATCCAGAATCCCTCTGGTATTACCGCAGCAATGAAACATCACCTGCTCCTTGAATTTCTTCACATGGCGCACCCGGCGAATCAGTGTCGGTGCACAAAAGTCCTGGAACATCTCTGGAGATATCAGCGTTGCATTCGAATCTGCGTAGTCCTCTTCCAAAAATACGCCGTCGTAGCAATCATGAATCAAATACTGATCTAGAAAATTCTGTCTCTCCTCATAATAGGCTCCTGCCGCGCGCACGTCATCTGGATTAAGGTAATACTCCATCAGCCCCTCTTCCATTCCTCCAAGCAGTACCAACGCATTTATGCCACCGGACAATCCAGCAATATACCTCTCGCCCGAAAAAGCATCCGTCAGCGCGTCCATTGCTTCTGCACAGGACGGATCCGGCTTTTGGAACCTCCTCTCACCATAAAATATCCCTGTATTGACCGGCGGTTGCCGGAGCAGAATGATGTCATTGCTCTGGAGGCTATAGCCATAAACCGCCCCGTCATCTGTTTCATACAGGGTATCCGACAATTTTTTCACCTTTGGCGGTACATAATCCGCCGGTGGTAGATAACCGCCCTCTTTATAAGGTATTATCAAATCGATTCCATCCAGTCTTCGAAATAGCTCTATGCTGTCTTCCCTCCACGATTGGGCAACTTCGTCACGGCGGCCATCCCAAAACGCAAGTTGTGATTCATATTTATTACGTACATACGTCTTATGGCCAATAATTCTCTCTACTGTATCGCAGTCGATTGCATATGTTCCAAGCGGAATATATGCTGGCATACGTCCGTCTAGAACATCCTTAACCGCCTGTTTTCCATTATACATAGCTCCTCCTGTCATATCATTTCACAAAGCATCAAAAGCGCAAGAGCCTGTCCGTACAGTGTCGGAGCTTTCCATATATATTCATAGTACTCCTCAATAGTCGGCATAACCGGTGTTCCTATCGAAACTTCGGCGACTACTCCATCCTCACTTATTCTTTCGATTACAGCACGCGCCGCCTTTTCCGCCATCGTCCGGTGCGCTGACGAAATAACTCCGGAGCGGATTCCCCGAAAAATTCCATAACTGATGCCCGCCGGAGCAGAAGTTTCATCATAAGCCTCTGTTCTGTCTAGCACCGTACCAAACATTCCGTTCTCACGCTGATATACCTCCAGCGCATTCATTTGGTTTTCCAGAGATTTTAATACGATGTCACGGTCTTCGAATTCAGCAGGCAGACACTCTAATATTTCCACCGTACTTGCCACTATCCATGCGTTCGCCCTGCCCCATAGCGCGCCCGACATATGATTTCTTGCAGCGCCATCCCAACCATGATAAAACAGTCCTGTCTTTTTATCCTTTAACAGGCGGTGATGCAGTACAAGCTGCTCTGCTGCTGCTTTCGTATATGCCTCACAGTCCGTAAGTGCGCCCATCCTTGCAAGAAAAATGCATGCCATAAACAGCGTATCTGCCCATGCCTGATCACGGAATACAATTCCGCCGTTTTGGACACAGGTATGCTCATATGCTCCATCCACCGATTTTGTGGCACCGTCCATCAACCAATCTGCAATATCCCTGCAAACCTTCAAATACTCTTTATGCTGCTCTTTTGAGCACAATTCCAGCACCGCCAGCAGCGGACACGTGGAATTGACTGTTTTGTTATCATAGGCGTGAGAAATCATTTTACTAGTCCAAGCAGATACAAAATCATGATAGCATGCTTCGCCTGTCTTAACCCATGCACGCGCCACACCGTATATTCCAACTCCGCATACCCAATCCCAATCATAAATATTCATTGACACGTCCGTGGTCTCAGAATTCATTATTGTTTTGGCCACCTTCGCAATTAAAGCGTTAACTTCCATCATAAGCCCCTTTCTAGCCTTTTACCGCACCGATCATTACACCTTTGACAAAATATTTTTGCAGGAATGGATATACACACAATACAGGAAGCGTTGCCACTACAATAACAGCATACTTTACCGTTTCAGATATATTTCGGTGGTCGACAGCAGAAACTCCCTGCGTCATGGCCTCTGTATCATTCTGCAGTAAAATTTCCCTCAGAATAACCTGTAGGGGAAACATTTCACGATCCTTTAAATAAATCGTTGCACCAAACCAGGAATTCCAGTGACCTACTCCGTAATACAAAATCATGACGGCAACAACCGGCAGAGAAAGCGGAAGAACAATGCGGAACAGGATCACCAAATGATTTGCTCCATCAATGGTCGCAGACTCTTCCAAACTTTCCGGTATAGACATAAATGACGTCCGCATAATAATCAAATTCATCGTTGCGATTGCTCCCGGCAGAATCAAGGACCAATAAGTATTAAGCATACCTAATGATTGGATATTTAGGTATGATGGAATCAATCCCCCACTGAAAAACATGGTAAACATCACAATAAACAGAAAAAAATTGTTAAACATTAAATTCTTCCGCGAGAGTACGTATGCCCCGAGCGATGTCATAATGAGGTTAACGGCTGTACCCGCTACCACGATAAACAGTGTGTTAAGATATCCACGCAGAATCATCGGATTTTCAAACACCATGCTGTAAGTTTCAAAGTTTATGCCCTGCGGCTTAAGCAACAGTCCGCGGTGTGCAACCAACAGCGTGGAATCGCTGACCGACGCGAACAGAATATATAGGATCGGATAAACGGTAACTACCATCAGCCCCAACATAAACAGAATATTGCATAAATTAAAGATCTTCCTGCCCTTACTTTCTTTTATTTCCATTTGCTTCATTCCCTTCTGTGTCACACCGTGTTTTCTTTACCATAATGATGTGTCACACACCTTCCTGCTCAGGAAGTTTGACGTTACCAGCATGACTACATTAATGACAGAATTGAACAGTCCTACTGCTGTGCTGTAACTCCAATTTCGCTCCTGTAGCCCTTTACGGTACACAAAAGAGGAGATAACATCTGATGTCTCAAATGTACTTGGATTATAGAGTAAAATAATCTTTTCAAATCCTACGTTCAGCACTGAACCCATCCGCAAAATGAACATAATGACGATTGTGGGGATAATGCACGGCAGGGTAATACTCATAACTTGTCGAAAATGCCCTGCTCCGTCAATCCGCGCTGCCTCATAAAGCTCCTGATCCACGCCGGAGAGTGCCGCCAGATAAACAATAGAACCCCAGCCGACCGACTGCCACACATCCGATAAAACATAAATCGGTACAAACAGATTCGGCTTTGTCAGCAAGGCGGTGCGTTCCATATGGAAAATTGTCACTAAAAATTCCGTAATGAAGCCCTGACTCGATGTAAAATCCTTAATCATCCCTGCTACAACAACCAGTGAAATGAAGTGTGGCATATAGGTAATCGTTTGGACAACGCGTGAAAACTTTCTGCTCCTTAGTTCATTGAGTAAAAGCGCTAAAATAATCGGTGCAGGAAAACCTATTACCAGGCTAGTGATGCTGATCACCAGGGTATTTTTAAATACCCTGGTGAAATGATAGCTCTGAAAGAAATCAATAAAGTGTTTAAACCCTACCCATTCACTCCCTGAAATTCCTTTCGCCGGCACAAAATTCTGAAACGCAATGATCGCACCATACATCGGTTTATAACAGAAAATAATATAAAACAATAATACCGGCAGGAACATGGCGTAGACCCCCATATTTTTCCGGATGTCTTTTCCGGCACGCTGCAGAAAACTTTCGCTGCTCCTAATTTGCTCTGACTGTGCTAAATTGGATTTCAAACAGTATCATTCCCTTCCCAAAACGGACTCTATCTAGCATTATATCTATCCACAGCTGTCTGAACGATTTCCAGCATACGATCGACTTTCAGATTTTTAAGTTGCTGCTGGAACTTGTCGAAGTTGGCAAGATCTTCTTCTCCAAGAATATATTTCAGCTGCATTTCCGCAGCATATGTCGATACCTCTGTCGAAATGTTGGCCAGTTCTGAACTTTCCGCTTCCGTATAGGAAATACGCGGAAGTGTGTATTTATCATAATCGTTGTCCCCCCACACTTTGACCGCCTCTTTTTGCTGTGGTAACGTATAATACTGCTCTAGGTATCTCTTATCCTGTACAATCGGAGCTTCAATGCTTGATCTCATGTAGAGCGGCATTGCTTGTGAAACAGACAGCTTATCAGGATTCTTCAAAATGACATCCGTATAGGCGGGGTATCCGTCTACCATATTGTAACTGACGCCTTCCACTCCGAAGTTGTTTAACATATGCCCTTTTTCTGTATAGGCATAATCAAGAAACTCCACCGCAAGGGCGGGTTTTTTACAGGAAGTCGTTATTGCTGCGCTTCCCAGCGGAGCAAATGGGAGTTCCTTATAGCCAATCTTCGCTCTTTCCCCTTTGGTCAGTGTCGGATAAGGTGCAGCAACTAAATCAAACTTTTCGTCCTTGTCCTTCATTGCGTTCAACCAATAACCCATTCCGCTACCGCCGGCTCCCTGTGTTGCGCCGGAACGACCGCTTAGAATATTGGAATCATACATTTTCTTATCCATGACTGCAATGTCTCTGTCAATTAAACTATCATCATACCATTTTTTGATCGTTTTTAAAAAGTCAATATAACCAGGTTCCATCGGGCTATATTTGACTTTTCCATCTTGAATTACATAGTCCGGTGTCAGACCGAACGCTCCCATAAACGCTCTCAGCTGGCCATTAAGCAATGACAACGGAGCCTCTGAACCCTTTTTCTCTTTAAACTGGCGGAGCATTGCGTCCCACTCGTCAATTGTAGTCGGCACTTCCAGCTTCAATTCATCCAGCCAGTCCTTACGGATCATCAAACCCTGTGACGCTAAAAGAGATTCATCGCCACGAATAAATGGAAACGCAAAATACTCACCTTCATCGGTTTTTACCATTTTATCTATATCTGGGTTTTCCTCCAAGTATTTTTTTAGCGCAGAACCGGTATCAACCAAATAATCATTCAACGGAATAATTGTACTGTTGGCAATCGCACTCGCTGCACCGCCCGGCTGACCGATCCAATTTGTTTCTATAATGTCCGGCATATCGCCCGATGCAATCAGCAGATTTAACGCCTCTGCCTCCTGTCCCTGTGCCGGATGCTGATATTCCACCCTGACGCCCGTCTGCTTTTCCTGTTCCTGCGCGAATGGAGTTTCACCGTAATTTTTCACCGAAGTGGAAAGCGTTGCAGGAAGCCGCACCCAGTAAGTCAAAGTTTCATCAGTCTCGATTGGGTAAGAAAAATTCACATCCGCTTTCGCCCCCTCTGCCGGGCTGTTGCCCTTATCCCTGCATCCGGTCATCGGCATCATAACTGTAACACAAAGAATTACTGCAACAAACAACCTCATTTTTCTTTTCATGATTAATCCTCCTGAAAATTTAATTTAGTTTAGCTTAATCTTAGCATTAAAAACCGTCGAAAGTAAACCGTCCGTTTGTCAGAAAGGCCGACCAAAAGGAAACACCGACACGGTTTATATGCCTTGTTAC
>CABSKZ010000170.1 GCA_902478395.1 uncultured Eubacteriales bacterium
TCTCGGTAGTGCCGTGTAGAATGCCATTCTCCGCTCCGTAGCTTATGTATCGCTGTGCCCAATGCCCGTCGGGTACGTCGGTGAATCTCCCAGTGGGTTCGGTTGCCAGGGCGGCCGTCTCCGAACCTGTTACGCGCAGCACCATCGCGACCGCCTCCGCACGTGTAACCTCACGCGAAAGCTCATAGCCGTTATCCGTCCCGCGGAACAGGTCCAGCTCATGCAGAATTTCTGCTGAAACCGTGTCAAAAGGAAAAACGGTTTCCGAATCCCCGATGGTGTATCCGGCCATCGCGTTTGCGGTTACAGGGAGGAGCATGAGCAGGGTAATGATAATCGCCAGTAATTTTTTCAAACTCTCCGCCTTCTTTCCTAATATTATTTCTACTGCCAAATATAGACGAAAAAGCAGTGCAAAAGTTCCATTGATGGAAGAATATGAACGGAAAAAGAAACTTTTTTATGAAGAAAACAAAAAAAGGATTGAAAAATAAGCGTATAAAGAGTATGATAGTATCATATAGATTGTATAATAGGTTATTTGTATCTATATAAGCGACAAAATGATTTGTGGAGGCACAAAAATGAGCAAAAAAACAATTTGCGTCCTGTTTGGCGGAAGATCGTCGGAGCATGAGGTGTCCTGCATGTCCGCGGCGAATATCATACAGTATTTAGACAAAGAGCGGTTCGAGGTCATCCCGGTCGGCATCACGAAGGAAGGGAACTGGTATCTGTACCAGGGGGACTTGGAGAAGGTCCGCGCCGGGGCGTGGACACAGGGCCGCAATAAGGCTTGCATCCTGTCGCCCGATCCGAAACACCACGGGCTTTTGGTGTTCAATAAAAATGGGGACACATTTATTCAGCATATTGACGTGATTATTCCCGCCCTGCACGGGAAAAACGGCGAGGACGGAACCGTACAGGGGTTGTTTGAGCTTTCCGGCATTCCATATATGGGGTGCGGCGTACTGGCCTCATCCATGTGCATGGACAAGGTCATCACAAAAAAATTGCTGCAAGCCGCAGGAATTCCGGTAACAGACGGGTTCGACCTTTCAGATTTCCAGGAGGGGGAAACGGAAGCGGTACATAACAGAATCATAGACAGTGTTGGATATCCGGTCGTGGTGAAACCGTCGAACGCGGGTTCATCGGTAGGCGTTTCCCTGGTGAAAACGAAGGAGGAGCTGAAGCCGGCGTTGGTTTTAGCCGCTGCGAATGACAGGAAAATACTTGTGGAGAAGGCTGTTGACGCGAGGGAAATTGAGTGCGCCGTCCTTGGGGGATACCATGACGCGAAAGCGTCCTGTCCCGGTGAAATCGGCAAATCGGTGGAAGTGTACGACTATGAAACCAAATATGTGACGGACGATTCTGAACAGCTGGTCCCTGCAGATTTGCCTCCGGAAGTTGCGGAGCAGATACGCGAAACCGCAGTCAGGGCGTTTAAAGCGTTGGATTGCTTCGGCCTTGCGCGGGTGGACTTTTTTCTGGAAAAGCAGACAGGCAACATAATGCTGAATGAAATCAATACGCTTCCCGGCTTTACCAACATCAGCATGTATCCTATGATGTGGGAGAAATCCGGCCTTTCCAATACCGCGCTTTTAACTCGCCTCGTAGAACTGGGACTTGCGCGCCAGGGGAGTGAACAGGTTGGATAATAGAAAAATTGGGGTGTTCGACTCCGGCCTCGGCGGGCTCACGGCTGTAAAAGAGTTGATGAAGGTGCTGCCGGAGGAGTCCATCGTCTACTTTGGCGACACAGGAAGGGTTCCGTACGGAACGAAATCGAATGAAACCATTATTAAATACACCGCCAGCGACATCAATTTCCTGATGACCTTTGATTTGAAGCTGATTATCGTGGCATGCGGTACGGCAAGCGCGATAGCGCTTCCGGTCCTTAGGGACAGGTATGAAATTCCTGTCATCGGGGTAGCGGAGGCAACCGCCCGTGCAGCAGTCGCCGCCACGGAAAACAACCGCATCGGCATCATCGGAACGCAGGGAACGATTCAGTCAGACGCATACAACCAGCTTATCCGGAGCCAGTCGGAACAGATTGAAACCATTTCAAAAGCGTGTCCGCTTTTTGTGCCGCTGGTGGAAAATGGCTATACACACAACAAGGTGGCGCGGCTTGTGGCGAAGGAATATCTTGCGCCGGTTCGTGCCGCTGGGGTGGACACGCTCATTATGGGCTGCACACATTACCCGCTTCTGGCAGACACCATTGGCAGCGTTATGGGAAGCGGTGTGACGCTGATTGACCCGGGAAAGGAAACCGCGCACTTTGTAAGGGACTACCTAACCGGGCAGGACATGCTTGCGCAATCGGGAGAGGACGAGCAGTACCAGTTTTTCGCGAGCGACAGCGTGGAGAGCTTCACGCAGCTTGGCTCGGCCTTTCTGGAACAGACCATAGAAGGCAAGGTGGAACGGGTCGATATTGAAAATTATACATAGGCGGAGGAGTATTATGGAAAACAATGCGCTGATTACCATGTCAGGCCGTCAGGAGGTTGACGGCGAGCTGGACAGGTATGAGCTGACGACATTGGGGAGCTACGTCAGGAAGGGCGACAAATATTATGTATCCTATATCGGGAGTGAAATCACCGGGTATGAGGATACAAGGACAACCCTAAAAATTAAGGAGGACTATGTCTCCATGATTCGGTTCGGCGATTCGCCGACACAGATGGTGTTTGAAAAAGGAAATTGTAGTACCGGCTACTATGAAACGCCGTTTGGGTCTCTTTCCGTCGGCGTGACGACAAATAGTATGTCTGTGGATATGAACGACGACGGCGGGGAAGTGAAGCTGGACTATTTTGTACAGCTCAACGGCAGTGCACCGGTCCGCAACGGGCTGCATTTACAAATCAGGAAGGTAGGTAACACGGGTGACAGTATATGAACAAACCAAAGATACGCTGAGAAAGGCAGTCGATGCTGCGCTTCTTAAGGCAAAGGAAACGGGCGGGCTTTCGTTTTCCGCCATTCCGGACTATGTAATTGAAGAACCGAAGGAAAAGGCATTCGGCGATTTTTCAGCGAACGCTGCAATGCTGATGGCAAAGGAAGCGCGGATGGCGCCGCGCCAGATTGCGCAGCTGATTGTGGACAACCTTGTGACAGAGGGGACAAAAATCCGGGAGGTTTCCGTTGCGGGAGCTGGCTTCATCAACTTTAAACTCGATCCGTCTTACATCCAGGATGTACTTCGGGTGATTGAGGAAGAAAAAGAAAATTTCGGCCGCGTGGATCTTGGCAAAGGTGAAAAGGTGATGATTGAGTTCGTAAGTGCGAACCCAACGGGGCCGATGCACATGGGTAACGCACGCGGCGGCGCCCTGGGAGACTGCCTTGCCAGTATTTTAGATTGGGCGGGCTATGATGTCACACGGGAGTTTTATATCAACGACGCGGGAAACCAGATTGAAAAGTTTGCAAATTCCTTAGAAGCGCGTTACATACAGGAACTCAAGGGTGAGGACGCGGTGGAATTCCCGGCGGACGGCTACCACGGGGAGGATATCCGCGAGCATGCGAAGGCGTTTATTGCGGCAAATGGGGACAAGTATCTGGAAACTCCTCCGGAAGAACGCCGGGCGGCGCTGGTGGACTACGCGCTGGAAAAGAATATCACAGCACTCAAAACCGACCTTGAAAAATACCGCATCCATTACGACGTCTGGTTCCGGGAGAGCGGGCTCCATGAAAGCGGTGCTGCGCGCGCCGTGGTGGACGAGCTGACCGACCGCGGCTATACCTACGAAAAGGAAGGTGCGGTGTGGTTTAAGGCTACGGAGTTTGGCGAGGAAAAGGATGAGGTGCTTGTCCGCGCAAACGGATTTTTAACCTATTTCGCGGTGGATATCGCGTATCATAAAAATAAATTTATTGACCGGGATTTTCAGACGGTCATCAACATCTGGGGGGCCGACCACCACGGGCATGTCGCGCGGCTTAAGGGGGCAATGGCGGCGCTGGGCATCAGCCCGGATAGATTGGAAATCATTCTGATGCAGCTGGTGCGCCTGGTTCGTGACGGCGAGGTCGTCAGGATGTCAAAGCGGACAGGTAAGTCCATCACACTGAGCGATTTGCTGGAGGAAACCAGCATCGACGCGGCGCGGTTCTTCTTCAATATGCGGCAGGCTAACAGCCATTTCGATTTCGATTTAGATTTGGCGGTGGAGCAGTCCAACGACAACCCCGTGTTCTATGTGCAGTATGCACACGCACGGATTTGCAGCATTCTCCGCTTGCTGAAGGAGGAGGGTATCGCAGTGAAGCCCGCAGCAGAAATCGACCTGTCCCTGCTGAAAGAGGAGCAGGAAATTGATCTGCTGAAACTGCTGGCGCGCTTCCAGGAGGAAATCCGCCAGGCGGCAATTCTGCGGGAGCCGAGCCGCATAACGCGGTACGCAATGGAACTCGCGGGGGGCTTCCATACGTTCTATAACGCGTGCCGGGTCAACACGGACGACACCGCACTGCGCGATGCGCGCTTAAAGCTGGCCGACGCAGTGAAAACGGTCATTGAAAACGCGCTGACGGTGCTGGCCATTACAGCGCCGGAGCGGATGTAGTTTCGGTTTCGTAAATAGTTTGTATAGGGGTGTTTGGGACAAATTAAACACGGAGGAAGTTCCACATGAAAAACGTAAGAAAAAAAGGAATCGCACTTTTACTGACAGTTCTTCTACTGATAACCTCTGTATGTTCCGTATTTGCAGAGGAGGCAAAAGAAGACAGCCTCGAGGCACATTATATCAAAACCATTGTTTCCACACTGGCGGAACGCTACCGGTTCGATATTACTGAAAAAGAACTGTATGAGGCCGTGATGGATTATGTGATGGAGAAGCATCCGGAATTGCTGGAGGGGGCTATAGCGGCGGCTTCCGGCGCAATGGATCCGTATTCCGGCTATTTTGACCGGGAGAGTCTGCAGGGCTTTTCCCAGACCATCAACCAGGAGTATGTGGGGATAGGCGTAACGGTGGAGCGGCAGATTGGATATGTCCAAATCAGCTCGGTTTCGCCGGATGGCCCCGCGGAAAAGGCGGGAATGCTTGCCGGCGACCGGATTATGAAGGTCGGCGGAACCGATGTAACCAGCTATGGAGTACAGGAGATTGCAGACATCATCAAAGGTGAGGCGGGGACGCCGGTAGACATCACCATTGAACGGAACGGGCAGGAAAAGACCTTTACGGTAATCCGTGCCGCGGTTTCCTCAAGTACCGTGTCCTTTCGGAATTTGGACGGAATCGGCTATCTGAAAATTTCCCGTTTCAACAGCACGACGCCGGACGACGTAAAGGAAGCGCTCCGTGCGTTTGAATACCAGGATATAAAAAAGATTATCATAGATGTCCGTAATAACCCCGGCGGAGAGCTGGGCGGCGTGGTGAAAACGCTGGATTTGCTGGTTCCGAAAGGAAAGACGCTTACAAGCGTGAAGTATAACGATGAGCGGCTGGATATGACTATAAAATCGAATGCGTCCTTTACCCGCAGCGACCGTGAGTTGGTGGTGTTGGCGAATGAGAATTCCGCCAGCGCGGCGGAGTTGTTTGCGGGTGCGATAAAAGATAACAAGGTTGGTACGCTTGTCGGCGTCAAGACCTATGGAAAAGGCTCCGTTCAGGAATTTTTGGGGCTGCGCAGCCAGGGAAATCTGGAACTGGGCGATATCAAGCTGACTGTGGCTGAATATTTTCTGCCGAATGGGGAAAGTATTCATGAGAAGGGCATTGAGCCGGATGTGAAGGTGAAGAACCGAACCATCCCGGTCGATACCTCTGCGTTTGAACCGATGGCGTTCGAAGCGAAGTACGAGGAGGGCGATACAGGCAAGGGTGTGCTGGCCATCAAGCAGCGGCTTGATGTGCTCGGGTATTTCGTCGGGACTGTGGACGAAACCTACGACGCGGAAACTGCCGTTGCGGTGAGTACCTTCCAGAAGCAAACAAAACTCTACCCTTATGGCGTGATGGATATCACGACCCAAACCATGCTGAACACCATCATCACAGAAGCGAAGGTGTTGATAGATGAGCAGTTGGATTATGCGATAAAACTTTTGACGGAGGCGGCGGAAAGTGAAAAATAAACGGCATCAGTTGTTATCCATTTCTTTGGCACTGGTTCTTACCGTGACCTTTGGGGCGCTCCCGAAAGGCTCTGAGAAGGCTTTTGCGGCATCCAGCGTCCAGCAGAAGATTGACGAGGCGGCAAAAAAACAGAAAGAAGCCCTTGAACGGATTAATAAATCCAAAAAGGAAAAAGAAGCTGTCCTCGCAGAACAACAGCGGCTGGATCATGAAATCAATGTATTGACGGCGGAACTGGACGAGATTGACAACATTATCGGCGAGGCGGACCGCAATATTGCGGAAAAGGAAAAAGAAATTGCCGGCTATGAGGAGCAAATCGCATCGAACG
>CABSKZ010000171.1 GCA_902478395.1 uncultured Eubacteriales bacterium
ACCTTAGTCACAACACGCAGATGGTGTGAAAAAACAAAAAGTAGCTTTTTGTTAAAGCCAAAAAGCTATGAATAAATCTTGTTATAACGGGGCAAACAAAACCCCTGCGCCATAGAAATCGGATTGCAATTTAAAAGGATAAAGCGGTGAGGGTATGAGCTTGCGCCTCGTCGAAACGTTATTAAAATCTTGTATAATCAAATTTTATTCCCGTTCTTTCAACGTGACATGCACGGTGTCTCCTGGCTGTTTTCCAACAGCCGCACGAATATCTTTACGCATTCCGAGAATGTGACATGGCGTTTTCATTCGGACGAGGCTTCCGTCATATTGGATTCCATCAAAAGCTGCACGGACTTTTACACGCCCCTTGCCAAACGTTGCTTTCACGTCAAAGGGAATTTCAACATATGCGCCGTCGATATCTGGTACTTTTTTGATTACCGCGTCAAATTCATAAACCTGTTCATTCATCTTGCTGCCTCCGTTTTGCCGGGGCGGTATTCCACGCTGCCGGTATTTCAGTTTTAAATGTGAAAGGAGAACACACTTTTCCTGTTCCTTTCTCATTTTTTACGGTTTAGGCCGATTTATTCTGCCTTTCCGCGTTATAACCCCTTTTTTTCTTGTTCCGCTCGTTTTCCCGGAATGCCAGAAGCAGAAAGTCTGGCAGCACGCCGAACGCCGCTGCAATACTTTATTATCTCGCGTTCCGGCATACGGCGACCAATCTCGTAATTTGACACGGCATTACGCGACACAAAAATCCTGTGCGCCAGCTCATCCTGTGTCCATCCCTTTTCCCAACGCAACATAATCAATGGCCAGATATGTCCCATGAAAAAGCCTCCAATACCCACTATAGCGGTAATTATATACCAGATATGGATAAAGAATATTTGTGTTAAGTATACATAATTATAGGGGAAGGTGATAGACGATGATGCGGCTCCGGCTTAATAAATGTCAGCGCAGCGGAGAAGCCAAAAAAGAAATATGGCCGCTTAATTGACAAATGTCTATAGAGATGGTAGAATTGCTTTATACGATACGGCTTGTTTTATCAGAAAAATTCAAAAAATGCTACCATTCTCTCGGTATAGAATAAACCAATCGTATTTGTGCTGTTTTAGTTTTTATTTTCGGTCGAAAAGAGGATTTGGATATGTTTTCGGTACAGGATGCAGACCCAAAAGTAAAAGAGATTTTTTTAGGCTTGCAGATTTTTGATTTATACCGTTTTGTGGACCCGCAAACCAACCTTGTTTATAATTTTATAGAAGGAAAGCTGGTTCCGAACGACGAATTTTGTTATTCGGTATGGCACAGGAACGCACCGTGTCAGAATTGCACCTCACGCAGGGCCTTTTGTGAAAATAAACAAATTATTAAGCTGGAATATCTGGATGGAAAAATTAATTTGATTGTATCAGTTCCGATTACCCTGTCGGGCAGAAAAATGGTACTTGAACTGACTAAGGATGTAACAGCAAGCCTCGTTGTCAACGATGATTCCCATCCGGACAACACGAATGTAATGAATATCTTGAAAGAATTTAATGAACTTGCCGTGCTGGATTCGTATACCCGTCTGTATAATAAGGGCTATGTGGAACAGGAACTTGCGAAACTAATCCGGTCGTGCAGGGCGGAAGGCAAATCGTTTTCGGCAGCATTGATGGATATTGATTTTTTCAAAAAAATTAACGATACATATGGGCACCAGGCAGGTGATGTGGTTTTAAAAACGATCGCCAAGTACATTTCCGAGGCGGTTGCAGAGGATGGCTGTTGGGCGGGTCGTATCGGCGGGGATGAATTCATACTGGTTTTTCAAAATATAGACGAGACCCAGGTACGTGAGATTTGCCGTGTGCTTTCAGAGCGGATATCCGCACATGTTTATGAGAAGGACGGCGTTCCGTTTCATGCCGGGGTCAGTATTGGCATTCATTCCTGTTCGGGTCAGGAGAATGAAAAGGAATTTTTCGAGCTTGTAGATCAGAAAATGTATGAGGAGAAGCGGCGCAGGAAGGCCGCAGTTGGAGAAGCATGAAAGACATACTGATCGTTTGCTATGTGTTATGGAATCTTGCCGTGCTCCTTATCTACGGTTTAGACAAACGCAGGGCAGTGCGGGAGCAGTGGAGAATCAGCGAACGGACACTGCTTGTCTGCGCGTTTGCAATGGGCGGTTTAGGTGCGCTGTTGGGAATGGAACTGTTCCGGCATAAGACGAAGCATACAAAATTTAAAATTTTGGTGCCGCTTGCGCTGGTATGCAATGCAGCGGCTGTTTTGGGAGGAATGGTTATTGCGCAGAGGTATTTACAGGCATTTTAAGGGAAATTTGTATGAGCTGGTTGATGTGGCAAAGCACAGCGAAACGCTTGAGGATATGGTGGTGTACCGTGCGTTGTATGGGGAGGGCGGGCTGTGGGTCCGGCCGCTTTCCATGTGGAATGAGTATGTAGAGTGCGGCGGCGGACGTGTCCGGCGGTTTGAGAAAGTAGAAGAAGAGGAGAATGGGTGAAGCAAATTGCTTCACCCGTTTTTATGTCAAGCCGCTCCAGAGAGGTATCTGCTTTTCAATAATGTCTGTGTTTTTTACGCACTAGACATGGAAAAATCAGATTACCAGTCCCCCGTTAGAACCCAACACCTGGCCAGTTATAAAGTTGCTTTCTTCTGACGCGAGAAAATAAACCGCGTTTGCGATATCCTCCGGTGTGCCAAGCCGTTCAAGAGGCGTGTCGCTGGCAAGCTGACGGAGTGTTTCCTCACCCAGCGCAGCGTTCATATCCGTCAGGATTGCGCCAGGCGCAACACAGTTTACCCGAATGCCGGACGGCCCCACCTCTTTTGCGAGCGCTTTCGTCAGGCCGATGACGGCGGCTTTGGCAGCGGAATAGGGCACCTCACAGGACGCGCCTGTGACACCCCACATAGAGGAAATATTGACAATTGCTCCGGATTTTTGATGAATCATCCCCGCGAGGGCGGCTTTGGAGCAGAGAAACATTCCACGGACATTAACAGCGAACAGGGCATCCCATTCCTCCTCGGAGACATCTGTAAAAAGCTTCTGCTGGGCAATGCCGGCATTATTCACCAATATATCCACATTGCCGTAGATGCTGCCGACCTGCCGGAACAGCTCCGCGACCTGAGTGCCGTTCGCAACATCTGCCTGAAAGCAGGCGGCATCCCCACCCGTGCCGATAATTTCCTTACAGAGCATCTCCGCCTTTTCCTGGCTTTGGTGGTAGTTTATCGCGACACGGCAGCCATGGTACGCGAACAAACGGGCGCAGGCAGCACCGATTCCGCGCGACGCGCCAGTGATTAGTACCGTTTTTTTCATTGTAGATTCTCCTGTCTTCGGTTATTTTTCAATTGCTGCGGCAAGCTATAAAACAGGTATGTACCTGAGCGGCAGCGGTATGCAACATGGTAAGCGGCAAAATGTACAGGCTTTCGTTTATACCTGCTGTCAATAAAAGCTGTGATACGGCATATCCAAAATGGATTCAAGCTTGGAGTTTGTTAACAATATTCTATCATAAAATACCAGAATTTTCAATAGAACCGGACAAGGTTCCATTCAGTGCGTGCCGGCATACAATGAAAGCGGGGAAACAGAAAGGAGAGTAATGATATGATGACACAGGAACACTATCCGTTCCAACTAAAACCGCTAGAATATCCATATGATGCGCTGGAACCTTATATTGACAAGGAAACCATGACACTGCATCATGACAAGCACTTACAGGCATATGTAGATAATTTGAACAAGGCGCTGGAGAAATATCCGGCCTACCAGGGCTGGTCGCTGGAGCGACTGCTCGGAAACCTCGGCGCCCTGCCGGACAGCATCCGCACCGCTGTGCGCAACAATGCGGGCGGCGTATACAATCATAATCTGTTTTTCAGCATCATGGCGAACAAGGAAAACAAAAAGCCGGTTGGAAAACTCGCGGAGGCAATAGACGAGCGCTTCGGTTCTTATGACAAATGGAAGGAAGCGTTCGCGAGCAATGCACAGAGCGTGTTCGGCTCCGGGTGGACGTGGCTGCTGGTCAGCCTCAGACCGGAAACATTCGGACAGCTTGAAATCGTGAGCACCCAAAACCAGGATGTGCCGTCGCTCGACAGATGGCTGCCGATTTTGCTGATTGACGTATGGGAACATGCATATTATCTGAAATATCAAAACCGCAGACCGGAATACATAAAGAACTGGTTTCAGGTTATCAACTGGGAACGGGCGGAGGTTGAGTATCAGAAATTTTTGATTAAAAACGGTCTGCAGCAAGGCGTGCCGGAGAATTTCATCGAGTAATATCAGACGGTTGTAATCATTAGAACGTGTCTTGTGTATTTTCCGAAAGGTACGCAATGAGATTCTAACACATGCGCGGAAATCAGCAAAATACAGCAGGACGAAATTTTGGCGCAACGAACGCCGCGCGGACATAAACTCCTGATAAGAATGTAATTTCATTCAATTGGGTTTTATAGAAATCTGACGGAAACAGTAACCTGAGGCCGTTGTGGTGCGGCCTCTCCTCTTATAAAATAAGAACCGCCGTTTTTCCTAAAACCGGCGGTTCAAATTCCTTTATGGCGCTGGGGTGGCGGAGGGCTGGACGGGATCTACCGGCGGGCGTTCGGCCTTCACTTTCTGCGCAATGTTCTCAATATATTCCGCGACAACGGTCACCTCCAGGGTATCTTCATCTATGATATGGTAGGTTGGCTCAGTCCGGACAAGCTGGGAATTCGGCAGGACCATTTCGTCGATTAAATCCTCGACCTCTTTGATACCAGCTTCAATAACGCTTGCCTCAGTCTGAAGCTCATCTTCCAGTTGTATTTCTTTATACACATCTGTCGTCAGGGTAATGCCGCCGTATTTCCCAAACAGAGACAACTCGTGCTTCTCCGTTTCCGTAGTATAGTTTTCATAGGGAACAGCTTCGTCCAGAAATAAATTCAATTCCCTGCCAAACAGCTTGAGACGGCGTTTTTTCGTTACCTCACCCGTCTCGATTTTGCGCGTGTGAATGCGAGAGAACGCCTTTGTCTTCTCGTACCACGTGCGCGCGTAGACTTCTGCTTCTGCCTGTGTAAAACGAGTTTCTATGTTGCGCTCGCTCGTTATCATGCCGCTGACAAGAATTGAGCCTTTCTGTACCGTGTCCCCCAGCTTGACGGAGGGAATGCCGTTTTTTACAATCATAGAATCGATTACCCCATCCTTGAGCGCAAGGATGTTGCAATAGTCGTTCGGGTCGAAGATTTCGGGAGTGGAGAGCTTTTCTTTCACATTAACCACGATTTTAGACCCATTTTTATCGGGCCACAGCCAGGAAAGTTCCGGCATTTTAATCAGCATTTCGTTTTTGATTTTCTTCTCATCGATGTTCATGCGGAATGCTCCGATTTTCAGTCCGCACGCCTCCAGCTCATTCAAAATTAAATTAGATGGAATTTTCTCGTTTCCGGTAATTTCGATTTCCCATACAAACTGGTTTAACACAATCATTGCAAGCAGGAACGCCAAAACGCCTCCGGCGAACCACTTCCGCTTCCGGTAACGGTGCATGGCGATTGGCAAGCCCTGCTTGCTGAGAATTTTGACCCGCACCCCCGTTTTTGCGGCAATGTCGGGAAGAAGCCGAAACCCGCGGATACTGATTTTGCAGCGCAGTGTCCGGTCTGAGAAGCGGACCGCATCCCACAGGAGGATGCCGCGGGCTGCGCAGACGTTCAGGAACCGTTCCGGATACCGCCCGCTGACACGGATGACAAGATATCCCTTGATGTAATTGATTAGTTTTGTGAGAAGCATACGTTGCCCAGCCCCTTTAGTGTAGGAATGATATGCCGGTAATCACGCCGCGGATGAATATTTCGTCGTCCGTAATGCTCACGATTTCCAGCTTTTTTCCGTTTATTTTAATAATGTAGTTCTTGCTGTTCAGCTTAATCTGCCCATCTTCATATTCAAGCACGCTCCGGTAATTCTCAATCTGCAGTTCGCGGTTGTCGTTCATGGTCATACGAGGGATGTCCAAAAGCATGTCGCTGGGGAGGTCCAGCACATCGTTTAAGCGTTCTTTCACATTTTTCCGTTCCGTTCGTTTTTTCCGCATGATGAAATCACCTCTAGTCATTATTATGCGGCTGGTGGCATAATAATGACTGTAGAGAGGGCAAATCGCCGGGGAAAGGAACGCTGAACATGAAAAGGATACGCATTCAGGCGCTGTATTTGAAATCGCTTGTGGTATATCTGCTGGCGGTTCTGTTTATTATATTAATTGTGATTCATTCGGAAGAGACAATCGCTGCGGTACGGAGCGCGTTGGGGCTTTGTTACCCTGTCTCTTATACACATCTGACGCTGCCGACGAATAGAGAGGTGTAGAT
>CABSKZ010000172.1 GCA_902478395.1 uncultured Eubacteriales bacterium
ACATTTGTCCCGCTCCGGGCATGCAGGAAAAGATAACGGTTAAGAACTTACTTTTGCGGTTTGTCATTTTTTAAATCCTCCATTTTTATCAATTTATTTGAAAAATCTTGAAGCGTCCGGTTGATTTTGTCGGCCAGTCTGAATTCGCCGGGCAACTCGATTTGTTTCGTTCTGGGCGCGTCCCAGTTTTTGAATTTTGTGGCGGTTCCGGTTGCGACAATCACAAGCGCGGCACAGGCCGCAAGCCCGACGCGCATGGAATAAAACAGGAGCTCCCGTTTTTTGTTTTTCGGTGGCGGCGCAATCCGCCGCAGGATTTCTTCGGAAAATCCAGACGGAACGGGATGTACGGTGCGGGCCGCCTCCCACCCGGAGAGCCGTGCGGCGCAGACCGGGCACTCCGCGGTATGCTCGGCGACCAGGAAAAGCCCCTCCGCGTCAAGCTGCCCGTTATAGAATTGGGAGAGCGCTGTGTCCGTTAAATGGCCGTTTTTCAATATGCTATCCATCCGTACATTCCTCCTTCCATAAGGCGGCGAGCTGTTTTTTCGCCCGGTATAGCTGTGTTTGCAGTGTTTTTAAATTTTGTCCGGACTGTTTTGCCACCTCCGACAATTTTTTGTCCTGTACAAAATATTGCGTGGCAACGGTTTGATAAGGTTCTTTCAGCCGGTTACAGAGCGCGGCGACCTTTTCCTCCTCTGTTTTAGCCAGTGTGAGCGGCTCTGGGGAATGGGAGTAATCTGCCAGCACTTCCAAATCCGGCTGAGCTGGTTTCGTCCGTTTTTTTGCCGGGCTTTTCAGGTAGTCACGGCATTTGTTTGCGGCGATTGTCGTCAGCCATGCGGAAAGATTGCTTCCGTCAAACCGCTCCATACTCCGGTAAGCGCTGATGAAGGTTTCCTGCGCGAGGTCTTCGGCGTCAAAATAATTTTTGGTAAAGGAGAAGCAAATCGAAAATACCAGATGTTCATACTGCGAAATCAGATTCGCAAAATTCTGCATGTTGATTGCCGGACACCCCCTTTACCCTTCTATCAATATAAAACGATGCAATTTTGAAAAACACTTCAACATTTTATAAACTTTTTTATTTTGTACATTGCGACAGCCATTTCAAGATAATTATAGTCCCTTGAAGAAGGAAATGCAAATATGCATAGAAAGGCAGCGTTTCCGGCGGAAAAGGTATATCATAATGCTAAGAAAAATTGCTGTAACATCGCTAACATTTGCGTACGCATACGATTTAACAGTATCGCCATGTTATATGCGAACGGAATCACGAAAAATTTCTAAGCGGAAAACGGTACCGTAAAATTTAGCGCTGTCACGCCGCAACATAAAGCTTTTTTGACCGGTATGCGGAGGGCTTGCTGACAGGAGGGGCTACACAAGATGAAGTGCGCATGTTGCGAAGTCAGATTTTTTGGGGCAGCTGTGCGAAAACGCAAGGGCAGACTGTATGTTTACAGAGCTTTCGCGCAAAACAATGGAGAATATGCAAGTAAGATGGCTGCTAAAGGTGCTAACTGTTCATTGCGCGAGACAGATTCCATATGTTGGATTTCTTGTTTCGGCTAAAAAGCGCCCGCATATGCAGCGGCTTGAAAAATATTTTAAAAAATGCTTTATTATTTACACAATATTTGGTATAATATAAATAACGCTTTATGAACGGACGTGGCGCAAGAGGGAAAACCCTGTCTACGTTAGGGTTTTTCCTCTTTGTGTTTATCATTGGATATTTTTGTAATCCTTATGATTTTAAACTGACGCTGTCAGTGATATAGCCTCGTGAGGACGCTGTCAACTTAAATAAGTGGCGGGCGCCGGTTTTTACGGATTTATGATGGGAATATGTCCCTCATATCACGGGGTTGAAACGGTGTGATGAAATTGCTTCGCAATTTCTCCCGTTGTTCAATAAGGGGCTTTGTCCCGTCATTCAACGTTTCGGCAGGAGATGGTGCTCCCGCCGGAAAAAGTAAGTAGAACCGCCGCCTATCATGAAACGGTATCTGAAAACGTGTTTTTTCGGTGGCGTTTATGCGATGTGTGCGGAGTTGCTTGCTTTTGGCTATAACGAACGGAAATAAATGAATAAATGGAGGATGTATTGTGCCAAAAAATCAAAAACTGAAAATTATTCCACTGGGAGGGCTGAATGAAATCGGCAAGAACCTCACCGTGTTCGAGTACGGAAATGATATTGTGGTGCTCGACTGCGGAATCGCTTTCCCAGATGATGATATGCCCGGCGTCGACATGGTCATACCGGACATTTCATACCTTGTCAAAAACAGGGCGAAGGTGCGCGCAATTGTGCTGACGCATGGTCATGAGGACCATATCGGTGCGATTCCATATTTCTTAAAGCAGATTAACGTACCGATTTACGGTTCGCGCCTGACGCTGGGGCTTGTAGAGCTGAAGCTGAAAGAGCATAATCTGCTGTCGAAGACCAAGCTGCACCGCGTCAAGGCCGGAGATGTGATTAAACTCGGAGAATTCAAGGTGGAGTTTATCCATACCAACCATTCCATTGTTGACGCATTGGCTATGGCGATTCAGACCCCTGTCGGGACGGTTGTGCATACAGGCGACTTCAAAGTGGACTGTACGCCGATAGAAGGAAACATGATTGACCTCGCTAAATTCGGCGAGCTGGGCAAACGGGGCATTCTGGCCCTGATGTCTGACAGTACGAACGTAGAGCGTACTGGATACACCATGTCGGAGCGTACCGTGGGGGACACTTTCGACGAGCTTTTCCGCAACTGTGACCAGAGAATCATTGTTGCGACATTTGCGTCCAATGTTCATAGAGTGCAGCAGATTATCAATTCTGCATACCGTTACGGCAGAAAGGTCGCGTTTTCCGGCAGGAGCATGGAAAATGTTGCCGAGGTCGCGATGCTTCTCGGATATATGTCCGTTCCCGAGGGCGTGTTAATTAGTATTGATGAAATCAAAAAGTACCGCGGCAACCAGCTGTGTATCATCACGACAGGCAGCCAGGGCGAGCCAATGTCGGCGCTTACGCGCATGGCATATTCCGACCACCGGAAGGTCGAAATCGTCCGCGGTGACAAGGTCATCATTTCCGCCTCACCAATTCCGGGAAATGAGAAGGCTATTTCCGGTGTCATCAACGAGCTGTTTAAAAAGGGCGCCGATGTGGTATATAAATCTCTGGAGAACATCCATGTATCAGGGCACGCCTGCCAGGAAGAACTGAAACTTGTGATGTCTCTTGTGAAGCCGAAATTTTTCATTCCGGTTCACGGCGAGTACCGCCATTTGAAGCAGCATGCCCAGCTTGCGGAGAAAATGGGAATCAACCCGAAAAATATCGTTATCGCGGATATAGGGAAAGTCATTGAACTGGGACCAAACAGCTGTAAGCTTAACGGTACGGTTCCGTCTGGAATCGTTTTGGTCGACGGTATTGGCGTCGGCGATGTGGGGAATATCGTCCTGCGGGACAGAAAGCATCTTGCGGAGGACGGCATCATCATTGTCGTTGTCACGATTTCAAAAAAAGAAAATAAAGTCCTCAGCGGACCAGACGTCATATCCCGCGGATTTGTGTATGTGCGGGAATCTGAGGATTTGATGGAAGAGGCAAAAACAGTGGCGCGGCGCGCGCTGGATAAATGTGCAAAGCAGAAGCAGAATGACTGGGCGAGCATGAAAGGCGCGCTCAAGTCCAGTATGAGCGACTTTATGTATATGAAAACGAAGAGAAAGCCGATGGTGCTTCCGGTTATTATGGAGGTCTAACGGAAGAATGAGAAGGTCAGCCTGAATAGAGTCCTGCGTCTGCAAGGCACCGCCATGGGCTGCACAGTCCAATAGCGGAAGTTTTCACATAGTTAGCAATGAGAGCAGACGAAAGGCTTGCACCTTCGGTATGGAAAGGAATGGTTTATACATGGCGAGACGGCTGTTTACGTCAGAATCGGTCACAGAAGGACATCCGGACAAAATCTCGGATATCATTTCCGACGCGATTCTGGATGAGATTATGAAAAAGGACCCAGCCGGACGGGTTGCCTGCGAGGTAACCGTTACGACGGGCCTGGTGCTTGTGGTGGGAGAAATTTCCACCTCTACATATGTCGATATCCCGCATGTCGTGCGGGAATGTATCAGGGAAATCGGGTACGACCGGGCAAAATTCGGCTTTGATTGTGACACCTGTGCGGTTATGAGCGCCATAGACGAGCAATCGCCGGATATCGCACTGGGGGTCAACCGCTCGCTGGAATCAAAGCTGGGCGAAGCGGATATTGATTCCATTGGCGCAGGCGACCAGGGTATGATGTTCGGGTATGCGTGCAACGAAACGGAAGAGTATATGCCGCTGGCAATCAGCTTGGCGCACAAGCTGACACGCAGGTTGACAGAGGTTCGCAAATCCGGTGAGATAGGGTATATCCGCCCGGACGGGAAGTCACAAGTGACAGTTTTGTATGAGGATGGAAAGCCTGTCGCTGTCGACGCAGTTGTGGTTTCCACCCAGCATAGCGACGATGTAGCGCAGGAAACGATACATCGGGATATTAAGGAAAAGGTCATTCTTCCGGTCATTCCGAAGGAATTATTGACGGAAAATACCAAATATTATATCAACCCAACAGGCCGGTTTGTGGTCGGCGGCCCCTGCGGGGATTCCGGCCATACGGGGAGGAAGCTGATCGTCGATACCTATGGTGGATACGCCCGCCATGGCGGCGGAGCATTTTCGGGAAAAGACCCGACGAAGGTGGACCGCAGCGCCGCATATGCCTGTCGGTATGTTGCGAAAAATATAGTCGCGGCAGGGCTTGCGGACCAGTGCGAGGTGCAGGTGGCCTATGCAATAGGCGTCGCAAAGCCGGTGTCTGTTATGGTGGATACGTTTGGGACAGGCCGTCTGCCGGACGAAAAGATTGTAGAGCTGATTGAGAAGCACTTTGACCTGCGTCCAGCGGGCATCATTAAGACGCTGGATTTGAGAAGGCCAATCTATAAACAAACAGCGGCCTACGGACACTTTGGACGAAACGATATTGACCTGCCTTGGGAGCGGCTCGACAAGGTGGAACTGCTGAAAAAAGAGGCGTTTGAAAACTGATGGAAGCTGTGCGGCATGCCGTGCGGACATATAATCTGAATAAAGGGGTGCAGAAGGTTGAAGATATTGATTGTAGATGATGAGAAGCTGTTGGTAAAAGGGATAAAGTACAATTTTGAACAGGACGGCTTCACCGTTTTGGCGGCTTACGACGGCGAAGAAGCGATTAAAATGGCATATGACAAAAGCATTGATCTCATTATTTTGGACCTGATGCTCCCGAAAATAGATGGCCTGACGGTCTGTCAGAAAATCCGGGAGTTTTCCAATGTGCCGATTGTGATGCTGACAGCCAAGAATGAAGATATGGACAAAATTCTCGGGTTGGAATATGGTGCGGACGATTATCTCACCAAGCCGTTTAATATTCTGGAACTTAAGGCGCGCGTCAAAGCGGTGCTGCGCCGGATGACCCCAGCGGAAAACCAGGCGAAAGATTCCATCATCAATATCGGCGATATTAAGCTGGACTATAATCTGCGTCGGGTCACAATCGGAGAAAAGACCATCGACCTGACAGCAAAGGAGTTTGACCTGATTGACCTGTTTGTCTGCAACGCGGGCAAGGTGTATTCGCGGGAAAATTTGCTGGATATCGTATGGGGTTATGATTATCCCGGCGATGTACGGACGGTGGACGTTCACGTCCGGCGGCTGCGGGAAAAAATAGAACCGAACCCTGCGGAACCAATCTATATCCATACAAAATGGGGGGTCGGTTACTATTTTAAAGAAGCTTGATTTTAAGTTCGTCAGTATCCGTTGGAAAATTGTTTCGACCTATATTATCATTATTGTTGTAGTGTTGATGGTACTTAGCTCGTTCCTGCTGAGTACACTTTATTCCTATTTGTTTGACCAGAAAAAGGTCGACCTCCTGACGAGTGCAAATATCGTGGCGAGTATTCTCTCAGAGAACTTTTCGGAGGAATATATCACCAAAAAGCTGCCGCAGATGCCGCTTGAGAAAAATTCGCGGACCATCGTTGTGGACACCCAGAGCAAGGTCATTTTCGATTCCTACCTGGAAACGAGTCTGAAGGGAAAGACGTTTATCAACTCTGCAATTACCAACGCGTTGTTGAAAAACGGGAAGGATTCCGCGCAGTATTATAAGGAAAACGGCAGCTGGTTTGTGGATGCCGCTGTTCCTATTATCAAAAATTCGAAACCGGTCGGCGCGGTCTTTTTGATTGTGTCGGGCGATTCCACGGAACAGCTGAT
>CABSKZ010000173.1 GCA_902478395.1 uncultured Eubacteriales bacterium
GAACAGCCCGTGTGAGATAATGGGCTGCAGTAGCGGAATAGATACCAAAAAGCCTTATTTTTCTTAGCAAAGTTTAGAAGGTTTCAAAATACTAGTAGGGCCAGCTTATCAAAACCTAAAATATGAGAGACACTTCAATACAATTATAAATAAAGTGGTAATGGTTTTTGCCAGTCGGAAGTATAAGGGCACGAAGTCCACACGGTTATAAAGGAAAATTTTCCACAAATCTACGTTAAAATGCTCGTGAATACCGAAGTATTCACGAGCATTTGCTTTCTTTATTATGTCTGAAAATTTTTGATGTTCAGCTTTCGTAGCTTTCAGAAAGGTGTCTGCCAAAGTGAGGAAGCCGAAGAGTGTAATTTCTAAGAAGCGCTGGGCTTATGGGGGCGGATCACTTAGGCTGAAAGTTCAATCCAGTATACATCCATCATTGTGCCATCCATGTATGGTTTTGTTTCAGTCAGAATGCCGCCGCATTTTTCAATCGTTTTCTTGGACGCGGTATTATCACAATAACAGCCCAGCATAACGCTTTCCAGACCGATGTCTTTTGCATAGGCAAGTGCCAGGCGCAGCATTTCCGCGGCATATCCCTTCCGCCGCTCGTGCGGACGAATTGCGTATCCGATATGTCCGCCGTACTGTGACAAAAAGTCGTTATCTAAAGAATGGCGGATATCAATGATTCCGAGAATTTTTCCGTCCGGTTCACGGACAGCGAAAAATGTATCCGAAACCACCCAGTCCGGCCGGACGGTATTGGGGCTGCTGTTCCGCGCTGTGTTTTCCAGCCATTGCCCGTAATCCATCTGGTCCAGCAAGGCGCTTCCATTAATAATTGTCTCGCCACAATCAAAAAATTCCTGCTTAAAAGCCTCTGCGGCAGCTTGCAGTTCCCATGTAGGTTTCACCAGTTTCATTCCGGCCCTCCTGTTCGCGTGAATAAGCTCAATGTGCCTTTGATAATACAGTTTTATACCTGAGACAGCTTTTTCGGGGGACTGTAGGCATATCCAGACCCATTCCTACCTATACCGCATCGCTGCCCCGGCAACATGAAATCATTCTGCGTGATAATGCGCCTTTAACAGCGCAATTTCTGCGGCATATCCATCCAGTTCGTTCGGTGTTTCCAGATAAAATGGTAGGTGACACAAATTTGGATGATTGATAATCCTGAAAAAAGCCTCTAGGCCAAGGCTTCCCTCTCCAAGCCGTGCATGTCGGTCTTTGTGGCTTTCAAACGGATTCATGCTGTCATTTAAATGGATAGCCATCAGTTTGTCCAGACCAATAACCCGGTCAAATTCCTCCAGCACACCATCCAGATTCTGCACGATGTCATAGCCTGCGTCATACACATGGCAGGTGTCCAGGCAAATTCCCATTTTCTCCTGCAATGCCACCAAATCCAGTATTTGTTTCAGTTCCTTGAAGCTTCTTCCTACCTCCGAACCCTTGCCAGACATCGTTTCAAGCAGAACCGTCGTTGTCTGTTCGGGCTTCAAAATCGTATTTAACAGCTCCGCAATTAATTCGATTCCTTTTTCTGCGCCCTGTCCCACATGGCTTCCGGGATGAAAGTTGTACATACTTCCCGGCAAATATTCCATCCGCTGTAAATCATCTGTCATTGCCATTAATGCAAATTCCCGTGTCTTGGGTTCGGCAGAGCAGGCGTTGAGCGTATATGGCGCGTGCGCCAGGACTGTTCCGAAGCTTTGTGTTTCCATCAGCGCTCTCAGCTTGCGCACGTCCTCCGGGTCAATCGCCTTTGCCTTGCTCCCCCTTGGGTTCCGCGTGAAAAATTGAAAGGTATTCGCCCCAATCGAAACAGCGGTTTCTCCCATTGCGAGAAATCCCTTTGACGAGGATAAATGACAGCCAATATATAACAATTATAAAACCTACCCTTCGTATTATTTGACATCTATCAGTAGAATGTATCCATTTTCCCGAAAAATACGTTCGCCTTATTATTTATGAATTGTTTTGTATTAGTGTACATATGATGGCACAACTGGCACTTGCACACAGAACAAAAACTTGTCGGCTTTCAACTGTGTTCAATTTCCTACATTGTAAAATGTGAGATGGTTTCATAATGGCCTGTTACAGCGGGCAATGAATAAAGCGCCCATATTCTAATCGGAAGTATGTTATTCGGAGAGGGATACGACCGCCGCCCGCAGAGGACATCATATTAGAACGATTAATGCTGGTTCTCCATACGGTTCATGGCGCTGATAACTGCCCGCAGAGCGGATTTGGACACGTTAGAGGAGATTCCCGCACCAATGGCAGTTTTCCCATTATTCTGAATCTGCACGTATGAGACCGCAAGCGCTTCGGTGCCGCTGGTCATAGCATGCTGACTGTACAAAACAATTTCCGCCTGTACACCAAGCTGTTTCATGCCGTTTACAAACCCATCCAGTAGGCCGTTCCCTTCGCCGGTAACTACCTGCTCGGCGCCGTTGACCGTGACGGCCACTTCGACGTGGACGGTGTCTTTATCAACGGCCTTTTCACTGTAGGCCCTTAGACAGATTGGCTCCGCGACATTGACATATTCTTCGTCGAATAAATCGAAAATTTCCTGTGGCATGAGTTCTTTATGATTCTCGTCAGATACTTTGGTACATAACCGGCTGAATTCCTGCTGAACCGGTTTGGGAAGCACCAGGCCGAAGTTGTGCTCAAGAATGAAGGATACCCCGCCTTTGCCGGACTGGCTGTTGATTCGGATAACCGGTTCATATGACCGCCCGACATCCTTTGGGTCAATGGGAAGATACGGGATTTCCCACCGGTCAGGATGGCTTGCCATTTTTGCCATGCCTTTTTTGATGGCATCCTGATGTGAGCCGGAAAAGGAGGTGTAAACCAGTTTGCCGGCATAGGGATGCCGCGGCGGCACCTCCATTGCGGTACACGCTTCATACAGGGCGACAACCTTGTCGATGTCTGAAAAGTCCAGATGCGGGTCGATTCCCTGTGAGTACAGATTCATCGCAATGTTCAGAATGTCTGCATTTCCCGTCCGTTCCCCATTGCCGAACAGGCAGCCTTCGACGCGTTCTCCGCCTGCCAGCAGGCCCAGTTCTGTTGCGGCGGTTGCGGTGCCGCGGTCGTTGTGCGGATGCAGGCTTACAATGGTTTGCGGACGCCATCTGGTGTGGGTGCAGTAATATTCCACCTGGTCTGCATACGAATTCGGAGTAGACATTTCTACCGTATTCGGTAAGTTAATGATAGCCTTCTTTTCCTCGGTTGGCTGCCAGACATCGAGCACCGCATCACAAATTTCCACCGCAAAATCCATTTCCGTTCCGGAAAAGCTTTCCGGAGAATATTCCAAAATCCAGTTGGTATCAGAGGTATCCTGATCGATATATTCCTTGATTTTTTTCGCGCCATACACCGCAAGGTCAATGCACTGCTGTTTTGAAAAATGAAATACGACGTCCCGCTGCAGAGTAGAGGTGGAGTTGTACAGATGTACGACAGCATTTTTCGCGCCCTTTAACGCCTCAAAAGTCCGTTCAATAATATGGTCGCGCGACTGTGTCAGGACCTGAATTGCGACGTCATCCGGGATGAGGCCGTGTTCTATCAGATAGCGGGTCAGTTCAAATTCTGTGTCCGATGCGGCTGGAAAACTGATTTCGATGGTCTTGAATCCCATCTCAACTAAGAACTGAAAAAACTGGAGCTTTTGTTCCAGGTTCATCGGAACCTCTAAGGACTGGTTGCCGTCCCGCAGGTCGGAAGAAACCCACTGGGGCGCTTTGGTTAGCATTTTGTCCGGCCACTGGCGGTTCTTTAGCGGAATTGCCGGAAACTGGCGGTATTTCGTGTAGTTTTTCATACTGACTTCTTTGCTTTTCATTTTTATTCCTCCTGCTTTTCTTCCGGGCATCAATGCCCGGAGCAAATTTTGGAATAAAAAAATGACCTCCATCTCCCATTACTGGAGACGAAAGCCAAACTCCCGCGGTACCACTCCACTTCCTGTTAATAAACAACAGGCTCTCAACAGATACTTGTTATCAAACGCATATCCTGCTCCTATATCGGGAAGCGCCCGTCTCATCCTACTGCGCAAAGCGTTTCGGTGAGCTACTCCGAGGTGAGTTCACCAACCTTCCGAATCCGGCTCGCACCACCCGCCGGCTCTCTCCATTCTTCCAATCGGTTACTAGTCCTCTTCACAGTATTGGGTAAACAGTGTCATTTCTTTATTTAAAAAACATTATAGCACTGGACAACATCTGCTGTCAAGCATTATTTTTAAAAATTAAAAGTTTTTTGCCGGAAGGGAGAAACATCTGCCCTTCCGGCTGAGTGTCCAATTTAGAGCACCAGCGACGGCGCGGTGTACACCCTTGCAGCAAGTTCTGAGTTCAGCATATATAAGCTTTTCGGGTCATTGCCAAACAACTCGAACCGTTTGACGAGGTCCTCCGTATTTTTTTCTTCTTCCCCCTGTTCTTTGACAAACCAGTCCAGAAACTGCATGGTTCGGAAGTCTTTTTCCTGATAAGCGGCAGCATAAATATTATTTATCAAAGAGGTCACAAACCGTTCATGCTCAAGTGCCGCAACCAACGGCGCTTTAAAGTCTGCAAAGGTTTTGTCGGGCTTTTCAATCGCATCGAGTGTAACCGTTTCCCCGTTATTCAGCAAATATTGCCGGAAGAGCATCGCGTGGTCCCGCTCCTCTTGTGTCTGCACATAAAACCAGTTTTCGAACCCATCCAGATTCTCACCCGCATAATAATTTGCCATATCTAGGTAGAGATATGCGGAATACAGTTCCTTGTTCACCTGTTCGTTTAACAGTTTGCTGACAGTTTTGTTTAACATTGTCAGATTCCTCCTTTGGTTGTTATGATATCTTATATTATATAACGAATTTTTGAAATTCGCAAGTGTAATAGATATATAAACAAATTGTTAATTATTTAACAAACGGGTTGAATTTTAGATTTTTTTGTTTTATAATGAAGTCAACGAAAACGGAATTATTCCGCTGCATAGAATTAGGAGGTTTGTATTATGGCGAGATTTACGTTACCCAGGGACATCTATTATGGCAGGGATGCAATCGAGGAATTGAAAAATCTGACGGGAAAAAAGGCGTTTATCGTCGTTGGCGGCGGCTCCATGAAACGGTTTGGTTTTTTGGACAAGGTTGAACAAAACCTCAAGGCGGCCGGCATGGAAACCTATCTGTTTGAAGGAGTGGAGCCTGACCCGTCGGTCGAGACAGTCATGAAGGGTGCGGCAGCCATGCGGGAATTCGGCCCGGACTGGATCGTTTCCATCGGCGGCGGTTCACCAATCGACGCGGCAAAAGCAATGTGGGTATTTTATGAATATCCCGACGCGAAGTTTGAAGATTTAATCACCCCATTCAGCTTCCCAACGCTTCGTACAAAGGCAAAATTCCTTGCGATTCCGTCTACCTCCGGCACGGCAACAGAAGTCACGGCATTTTCTGTTATCACGGACTATCAGAAGGGAATTAAATATCCGCTTGCTGATTTCAATATTACGCCGGATGTGGCAATTGTTGACCCTGCACTGGCGGAAACCATGCCGCAGAAACTGGTGGCGCATACCGGTATGGATGCGCTGACACACGCGATTGAGGCATACGTTTCTACAGTGGCCTCTCCATTTACGGATCCGCTTGCGATGAAGGCGATTCAAATGGTTATTCAGTATCTGCCGGCTTCCTATGAGGGCTGCACAGATGCGCGGGAACAGATGCATTACGCACAATGCTTGGCGGGGATGGCATTTTCCAATGCCCTGCTTGGGATTGTCCACTCTATGGCGCATAAGACAGGCGCGGCGTTCAGCACGGGCCATATTCCGCACGGCTGTGCAAACGCGATTTATCTGCCGTATGTTATCGCATATAACGCGAAGGATATGCGGGCTGCGAAACGGTATGAGGATATCGCAAATGCACTTGGCTTAGACGGTGTATCCGCTCTTTGCGCAAAAATAGACGAATACAATAAGAGACTGGGCATCCCGAAAACACTGAAGGAATTCGGGATTCAGGAGGAAGAATTTAAAACGAAACTGCCGGATATTGCGAAAAATGCAATTGGCGACGCCTGCACCGGTTCCAATCCGCGTATTCCGACGCAAGAGGAAATGGAAAAACTCTTTACTGCTATTTATTATGGAGAAAAGGTAGATTTTTAAGATGTTGACATAAGAAAAGGGAACGGTCAATTTTGAACAAGTCCAGTAAAAAAGGACAATAGAAAAAAGAGGCCCCCTATGGTAGAAT
>CABSKZ010000174.1 GCA_902478395.1 uncultured Eubacteriales bacterium
GATGTGTATAAGAGACAGGTTGGAATATTCTATTTTACGAGGGCATATATAAAAAATAGGACAACCCAATAAAAAATGAGATAACATATTGACAATGCATGCATATGATGGTATCATAAAAGTAAATGAAAATCATTCTCAAGTAGGTGGGGTATATGATGACGCTTAGCGAGGTAAAGAAAGGCCAGCGGCTTTGGATTAAAAAAGTGAATGCAGAAGATATCCGTCCGCAGGCAATGCGCCTTGGCTTATATGAAGGTGCGGATTTAGAATGTACGGAAGCAATCAAAAACGGGCCGGTTATCTTGAGGAACGCGTTTTGTGAAATTGCCGTGGGGCAGAAAATAGCAAAAAATATTTTAGTGACAGTAGCTTAAATTAGGAGATTGGATCGGATATGGACATAGAGAAGGTTGTATTGGTCGGGAATCCAAACGTCGGAAAATCTATTTTTTTCAATGCATTTACGGGTATTTACGTTGAGGTTTCCAACTTTCCGGGAACGACAGTTGATATTAGTCAGGGCAAATACGGAAATTACATGATACAGGACACTCCCGGAATTTATGGCGTGTCCTCTTTTAATGACGAGGAGCGCGTGGCGCGGGATGTTATTGTAGAAGGAGACGTGGTGATTAATGTCGCCGACGGTCTGCACCTAAGCCGTGATCTGTTTTTAACGCAGCAGCTTATCGATATGGGGAAGCGCGTCATCTTGTGCGTCAATATGATGGATGAGGTTACACGCAACCACATTACAATTGATACGGACCGTCTCGCCTATTTGTTGGGCATTCCGGTGATTGAAACCGCCGCTGCGGCAAATAAAAATCTGGACCAGGTAAAAGAACGGTTTACCGAAGCAAAACAGGGGAACCGGATTCATAAAATTGAGGAGATGGCACAGGAATATCTTGCTGATACGAATGGAAATTTGGCGGATGCGCTGCTTTTGCTGGAGGATGATACGCATACGCTTGAGAAATACCACAAGACGCCTGGCGGTAAACGGGACGAGGTTTACCTAATCCGGCGCAGGTACATAGACGAGCTGGTAGGCAAGGTGATGAAGATGCAGGAGGACGACAACAGCGTATCTTCCAAAGTAGGACGTTTCTTGCTGAACCCTTCTACCGGGATTCCTTCGCTGATTCTGATTCTAGCACTGATGTTTACGTTTCTGGGCTACTTCATTGCGCAACAGCTGGTCGGACTAACGGAAGAAGTCATCATGCAGGGCTACTACGAACCATTCATTGTTGGCCTTGTCGGAAAACTGATTGATCCGGCGTCGGTACTCGGGCAATACCTGATTGGTGAATTCGGACTGCTCACGATGGTTCCGACCTATACGCTCGGCCTGCTTTTGCCATTGGTTGCTGGTTTTTATCTCATGCTATCCATTTTGGAGGACTCCGGGTATCTGCCGAGAATCGCAACGCTGGTTGACCGCGGACTTACGAAAATTGGCCTGAATGGGAGAGCGATTATTCCGTTTATTTTGGGATTTGGCTGTGTTACGGTTGCGACTGTCAGCACCCGGCTGCTGGGCTCACGGCGGGAAAGGGGGATTGCAACCGCTCTATTGGGGCTTACCATTCCTTGTTCCGCGCAATTCGGCGTCATTATTGGGAATGTTGCCAAAATCGGGCCGTTGTATTCCATACTTTATGTGTTGATTATCATATTTGTTTTTGCTGTTATTGGTAAATTAATGGACAAATGCCTGAAGGGAACGTCGACGGATCTGCTGATTGATTTGCCGCGTATGCGGGTTCCACAAGCCAAAAATGTGCTTCAAAAAATGTTTTTAAAAACCAAGCATTTTTTATTTGAGGCAGTTCCAATTTTTGCGCTGGGCGCCCTAATTATCACGACCTTGAGTGTAACCGGCATCCTGGACTGGATTATTGATGGACTGTCGCCGGTCGTAGAAGGATTTCTGCGGTTGCCAAAGGAAGCGACTGTTTCATTTATTATGGGGATTGTAAGGCGCGACTTCGGTGCTGCCGGTTTAAACTCCTTGCCGCTGAACCAGGAGCAGATTCTTGTGTCTATGGTGACGCTGACGCTGTTTGTTCCATGTATTGCGTCCATTATGATGATATTTAAAGAGCGTTCGAAAACCGAAGCTGTTTGCATCTGGCTTGGCAGTTTCGTTCTGGCATTTCTGGTCGGAGGAATTTTGGCAAATATTCTTGTGTTATTCGTTTAATCCGGCGCAGAGGTTCCGGGCCTTTTCAAGGTTGTGAAAATGCTGACTGAGGGAGGGGAATGATGGTTTGCAAAGAATGTGGATATGATAATCACATAATCGCCGGGAAATGCCTGCGCTGCGGCGCCGTGCTCAAACCGGACTGTACGGATTGCAGCAGGTGCGGAATCCATTGTCCCCACCGGAGTGAAAACAAGAGCGGGAAAGAAAGGGGGAGGGCGCGTGAAAAACAGCCTCAGGCAGAATCTGATTGAAGAACTGCAAAAAAATGGTTATAAGCTGACAAACCAGCGGCTCGCTGTCATTGAGATGTTTTCCCAATTTGACAACAGACACCTGACATGCGAAGAAATCTATGACGCTATACGGGCGAAGTACCCCGACATCAGTCTTGCTACGGTATACCGGGTTATAAAGCTTTTGTGCGAATTGGACCTGCTGCATAAACTGGAACTTGGCGACGGAATTTCCCGCTATGAGGTGAACATGGACGCAGGCAAACACGCCCATCACCATATGATATGTACCGTTTGCGGAAAAATTACGGAGCCCAAGGAGGATTTGTTAGAGGAACTTGAAAAGAAAATCGCATCCGAATACGGTTTTTCCGTGACAGGCCACACCCTCAAACTGTATGGGATTTGTAAAGATTGCAGAGAAAAGGACTGAAGAATAAATCACCTTCAGTCCTTTTCCTGATTTTTAGACTGCTTGCTGGATAACTGGTACGCGCAGTTTGTACCGTTTGTCTGCTGGCAGCTAACCAGATTTAATGTAATGTTGTCGTAGCAACATTTTCCGTCGTGCTGGAAAATACAGTCTCTTGCGCAATTGATGTTCGTCATATACCGGTCCTCCATATCATAGATTATTGCGGCCGCATACCCGCCGCGACACGCAAGGCGGTGTTGCAGAGGTAATACGGGGAACGGCCGGATTTGAACCGTTCCCCTCAATCTATATTAACGGCCGCCAGCAGACGCTTTGCGACCGGTATATAATATCATATGCCCGGGCAGATGTTTCGGTGCAATGAAGTTGCCGCAATTTACCACTAGAAAATATTCTCAATGGTGAATTTCTCATTTTCCGGAATATGCTCAAGCAGAATTTGCAGTACGTTTGCCTTTACGATAGTCTGCTCCGCATTTTGATACTCAATGTAGCCTTTAATCTCATACAACGCTTCATTGATGAGGTCCATCTCATCATGATGGATGAAAGCGGCAACCCATTTTTTTGCGCTGTCCCAATGTTCTAAAAATTCGTTTAAAGAGGCCTGGCAATCCTCCCAATTTTCCTCCCTTGCATGGGTCATAATATTTTCGACACACACCTCCATGGTATCCACGGAGCCGGACAGAACATAGATATAGATGGTCGTTCCGCCGATGATGATTAGGAAGGCTGCCATAGCAGCCGCGAAGGTTTTCATCATTCATCACTCTTTTTCTTGGTTTTGGTCTGTACAAATAAGCTTCCGGAGGTATCCAGACTGGCGATAAATACATCTTTGATATCCGTCACACCAAAATTTTGCAGTTTTTCGTGCAGCCATTCCATTGAAATGCTCGCCCCCTGCAAGGCCCTTTCGTTGACAACGCCGTCTGACACCAGTAAGAACGGCATTCCCTCGTATTTGATATTCATATCCAGGTCGGAGGGAGTGACCGGCCTTTTGTTTGATTTTGGAATTACGCTGAGCAAACCATTCGTTTCTATTATCGCATATTCAATGTCCATGATATTGGCATAGCCGTTTGTGCGAAGTTCTTCCATTAAATCGTCAATGTTAAAGCGCAGTCGTTCCATCTCTTTTTCCAGAACACGCCCTTTTTCAATCAAAATGGTAGGGGTTCCGGAAATCATTTTCCGCACCTTTTTGCTTTTCAGAGTCAAAAAGGAAAAGGTAGCTTCGGCTATGATAAGTGTTAAAATTGGTATGATGCCGTTCACAAGGGGAGTTCCGACATTTTCCATCGGGATGGATGCCAGCTCGGAAATCATCATGGCGACAACCAGCTCCGATGGCTGAAGCTGGCCAATCTGCCTTTTCCCCATGACGCGTAGGGCAGCAACAACCAATATGTATAATATGATTGTGCGGACAAAGGAAATCAGCATAACAAACTCCATTCCGCCGCCGCGCGGCTTTTAATATAAAATCGTATGATAGAATAGTGTACCCAGTTGCCGTTATTTTATAACAATGACAGTTGTTATTTTGATTTGTGAGTTTTTCGGAATTTGAATTTCGCTCAAATGTGGTTGCGCGTTTCAATGATGGCAGATTAAATTTTGTCTACATAGAAAAAACCGGAGCGGTTTGCTCCGGTTTTACAATATTTGATTTAAAGCTCAAATTCACTCCAAAGTGACGAGCCGTCAGGCTTCAAATAATCTACCTCAGGGAAACACAGCTTTTTTAATATGCGGTTAACGGCAATCATATGCTCATTTAATTCAAGCAATTCCGCTTCCGGCAGTTGACTGAAAACAGCCTTGGACTTTTTATATAGCGTATCGCGCATTTGCAGAACATAATTTTTACCTTCCGGTGTGATAGCAACATCAATGACGCGCCGATCCTTTTCATTGTTGACACGCTGGACAAAACCGAGCGAATCCAGCTTATCGATAATTGGCGTCACATTCGGCTTCGAAATGTCCAGCCGCTTTCCTATCTGGCTGGTGGACATCTGTTTCTGCAATGTCAGAAGCAGCAGCACACGCATGTGGGACGGCATGATTCCCTGCTTATTTGTAAATTCTCCCATGCATAAAATTTTACGTGATAATGGCACAAAAGCGATTAAATTATCCGCAATATTTTTGGAAGTTATTTCTCGCACGATTCAGGACTCCTTTATTGACAAAATCCAGCTGATACTTTATAATGATTATATCACTATAACTATTATAATTCAAGAATAATTTAAGATTTTATTCATATTTTGTACATATAATTGTGCTAATGTTATGTTGGATCAAGATTAAACAAAGGGGAAGGTTCGTGTATGGTAGCAATTGAGAAAGTAAAAGGTTTTTTCGCATCAAAGAAATCAGCAGACAACACAAAGCCCGCCGGCAAAAAGAGCAAAAGGAAGCATTTGAAGCGGTGGATTGCGATTATCATTGTGGTCGCGCTTCTTGCTGTGCTGCTTCTTCCGCTGTTCTTGGGTGGAGGCGCGAAACCCGCGATGTCAAATCAGATTGACGTCACGGTAGAGCGGGGAGAGGTCAAAAGTACCATCTCCTCCAGCGGAATTATTGAGCCTGTCGAGCGGTACGATATTGTTCCGATGGCAAAGGGAAAAATTATGTCTGCTCCCTTTGAAGAGGGGGATGTCGTTAAAAAAGATGATGTTCTCTACAGCTTTGATGCAAGGGATGTCACAATCAATATGCAAAAGACGGAAAACAGCATCAATAAACTGGATTTGACGGATAAAACAACAAGGGACAGCATCAATGACCAGGTAATAACAGCGCCGCAAAGCGGTAAAATTGTGGGACTGACGCTGAAGGTTGGCGACACGGTGGCACAGAGCGGCGGTAAAATATGTGAAATCCAAAAGCAGGACAGCTTTTCCATCAAGGTTCCCTTCAGTGCGGGACAGATTGGTAACATCTCAGTCGGACAAAGTGCAACACTAATCAGCGCCGAGTTCATGTCCCAGTTCAGCGGCTGGGTTTCCGATGTGTCCAGCAGTTCGAGCGGCTCTGAAAACGGCAGTGTATTGTACGATGTAGAAATTACAGCGGACAATCCTGGCGCTCTGACCAAGGGAAGCAAGGTTGTTGCGGTGGTACATACACCTGCCGGCGATGTGGAATCGCCGCTTCCGGGAACGATGGATTTTGAATCTGTTTCCACGGTGAGTGCTACAGTTGGCGGCGAGGTTGCCGCGTTGTATTACAAAGAGGGAGATGTTGTAGAAAAAGGTCAGACCATTCTCCGCCTACATAATGATTCCCTATACAATTCGCTGGATAAAAGCCAGCTGGACAAAAAAGATTTGCAGCTGACCATGGAATCACAGGCAAAATCGTTGGAAGATTATAATATCAAATCTCCGATCGACGGCGTCG
>CABSKZ010000175.1 GCA_902478395.1 uncultured Eubacteriales bacterium
AAGCTTTACGGGCATTGCCGAGGGTTCGCTGCCTGATAGCAAACTGCCTGATGGAAGCCGTGTTTTCCGCCGGATGGGCGATGTGGCGGATGGTGCTGTACAGAACGGTAAAATCGGCATTTATCAGGATGGGACCAATGATGTGCTGGAGGTGCAGGCTACAAATCAAGCAAAACAATATATGATGATCAACTACGATGCTCCTTCGCAGGGAAAGGTCGTCGTCAGTTATCGGTATAAATTTAAACAGGCGCCCACGACATGGATCAATTTCTGGTTTACGTCTGACCACAGCGCAACGCCAAATGCCGGCTCAAGGTATTTGCAGGTTGCAACACAGGCGGGTGCACTCAAGCTGATGGGACGGGAAAAAAATATCGATATTGGTTCTATCAGTACAACCGATTGGCACACAGTCACTTTTGTGGGAAATATGGACAATCTGACATATGACTATTATCTGGATGGAAAACAGTGGGCAAAGAACGAAAAAGCACATGCACAGGCCTCCATCGCCCAGCAGATATTAATCGGCATGGATGAAAACAAGACGGATTTTGATTTCCTGATTGACAATATCAAGGTGTACAGCTTCAGCCCCGAGGTGACGGATTCCCCAGCTTACAAGGAAAATTTTGAGGGAACTTGCAACGGAGAAGGTCTTCCGGACAAACTGCTTGCAGACGATACCCCTGCATGGGTCCGCCTGGATGAACAGCCGGTGGAAGCGGGTTCTACGCTAAGCGTAACGGCAGAAGAGGGCAACGCCTCGAACCATGTCCTGCGCCTGAAAACCTTCAATACAAACGAAACACGAAGCTATGTTCTGGCGAACTTTGATACGCCGAAGGACTGCGATTACATTTTGAAATTCCGTTATAAATTCTTGGGCACACCAAATGGCTATATCATGCTGCGCGCCTTTCCGGACCATAACAAAAATATTTCCAATGATAGGGAATGTATGCGCGTGGCACTGAAAGACAATGAAGTGTTTGCGATAGGGGCTACAAATAAAAAAGCCGCCGTGTCGGATACGAGGGGATGGCACCAGGCCGAGGTAGCAGTAAACAGCAACAATTTCAGCGTTACGCTGGACGGAAAGGAAATCATAAACGGCGTCAATGTATACCGGGATACGGATATTGAAAAGCTGCTGTTCGGTGTGGACGCAAAGGTCAGCGCCGATTTCATGCTGGATGATTTGGAGGTTATCAGCCGGGAGGTCCTTTTTCCGCAGGGAGCGGTAACGCTGAAGAAACTTGGAATTAAAGATCCGTCCGAAGTGACGGAAAATCTCAGCCTTCCTCAAAGCGTCCCAGGCGCGAAGATCACCTGGGTCAGTTCCAACCCGCAGGTTATTTCCAACAGAGGCATTGTGACCCGGCCAATTGCCCCGCAGGCCAATGCAGCAGTTACGCTTTACGCATATATTGAAGAACAAAACATGAGCACCATTCAAGCATTTAATCTGACGGTTCCCAGAAAGGAAGGGAACAATACCGTTATTTTCGATACGTCGGCAAAGGACAAGATAACGGCGAATTTTAACTTCTACAGAGAAAGCCCAACGACTGTGGCAACTGCTCTGGCGGTCTATGACCGGGAGAAAAGGCTTGTAGGGGTGACAATGCAGGAGCAGCAGATCAGCGCCAATGTCTACGAATCGAAACCGGTTACGCTTGCGCTTCCGGACGTGAATTATACAGATTATGAGGCGAAGGGCTTTGTCTGGGACAGCGCCGACGGGATGAAGCCGCTGGTGCCGCCCGCGTCGAAGCTTTTGATAGACGATGACACCATGCATAACCTGACGCCATTCTGGGACACCGACATCATGTACAACGAGATGCTTACCATGGTGGAATATAAACAGGGACAAAATCCCTCCGCACCGCTGATGTTTAAGCCGGACCATATCATTGCGCTTCGGAATGCGGAAATCAACGAAGAATACGTGCGCGGTGTAGACTGGGATTATGATGAGGCAACAAATTCCATCTATCTGCTCCCTGGAACAAAAGCATTTTATTTTACTTATCAGGAATATGTCGTGAACGGGAACTATCAGGAAAAAGACGAACACGGAAATGTGGTAGGAAAAGCAATTGTCGGGGGAGCGGATGAAACCTATTTCCACCGCCGTCAGCTTGCGGTAACGTACGTTCATAATGGCACTTGGGACGGTCATATTTCTTCCTATGCGGGTGCGAACCTTCCAAAAACCATGGCGAAGTTACAAAAGGGTGAACCGCTGAAGTTGGAGTTGTATGGGGATTCCATTGCACGCGGCGCACAGGCCAGCGGATATGCCGGACTAAAGCTTTCCCCATTCGTGCCGATTTGGGGCGAAATGGTGAAGCTGGGACTTGAGGAAAGATTCGGCTCCGAGGTCACGTTTATTAACCCGTCCCAAGGCGGGAAATGTACAGATTGGGGTATTGAAAATGTGGAAAGCCTTGTCAGTGCCCAAAAACCGGACCTTGTTATCATTGCGTTCGGTATGAATGACGGGAATCATTCCTTTAGCGTCGATACCTATATCAATAATATTAAGGCGATAATGGCGTCGGTCCGTCAGGCAAATCCCGATGCGGAGTTTATTCTGACGGCGACCATGCTGCCAAACCAATACGTCGGTACGGCCTACAAGAACCAGCCGCTTTATGAAGAGCCGCTGTCACAGCTGGCGGGCGAAGGTGTGGCATTTCTGAATATGACGCAGACACACAGGGATTTGCTGCGCTATAAGCGCTTTGTGGATATGACTGGCGACAACATGTACCACCCGAACGATTTTCTGGTCCGGTGGTATGCACAGGAGGCCCTGAAACTGTTTTACGAATAGACAGGTTTGTGGGTGGGTTGCAATGAGCTTTCGCGGATGCTTTCCAGATGGTCGCGTGAAACGGCGTTAATAAAGTGGAAGAGAAACAACTGTTATAAATTTACTTGACGTGGGGCCTTGCCCTGAATTTGCAGCAGTAAAACCGCGTCCCTTCATTTCTGTAAAATTAGGAGAGAAATTGTCTGAAGCTTGAAGGGCACCTATGCCCGGAAGAAATTCATAGTACTCTCTGAGGAATTGCAAAGAAATTTTGCAATTCCTCTTTTCTTTTGGGTAAAAATGCCGTATAATATAGGTAGGAAGCCACATGCGGCAGTGCCCATAGCCGCTGTGGCACAAAAATTTTGAAAAGGGGGAACAGGTATGATTTACAGGATTGACATCAAAACAAAGTACCGCGACGAGTTCGTGGAAATTACGGGGAAGGTTGCCGAAATCGTCAAACTCAGCGGCGTAAAGGACGGAATCTGCACCGTGTTTGTGCCGCATACCACCGCGGGCGTAACAATAAACGAGAACGCCGATCCAGACGTGGTACGCGACCTGCTGTATGAACTTGACAAACTCGTTCCCCACGAGGACGGCTACCACCACGTAGAGGGAAATTCTGCCGCACACCTGAAAACAGCAATGGTAGGCTCGTCTGAACAGATTATTTTAAAGGATGGGAAGCTGGTGCTCGGCACATGGCAGGGCATCTACTTTACGGAGTTCGACGGCCCCAGAAGCCGGAAAATATTTGTCAATATTTTGGGGGAATAACAGGTTGGAACGAAATGAAACCAGGTATCCGGAGGCATTTTCGCGGACGCAGATGCTATTGGGCGCGGAAGCGATGGAGCGCCTCCGGCAGGCACATGTGCTGGTGTTCGGTGTGGGCGGCGTCGGCAGTTTTGTGGTGGAATCGCTTGCCAGGTGCGGCGTCGGGGCGCTGACGCTCGTGGATGGCGATGTGGTCGCGCCCTCGAATCTGAACCGGCAAATTCACGCGACGGTGGCGACAGTCGGCCGCAAGAAGGTGGACGTGATGCGGGAACGCATATTGTCGGTCAATCCCGGCTGCCGTGTCACGCCGATTCAGCATTTTTATTTGCCGGATGATGACGGCGGAATCATTACCGGCGCGTTCGACTATGTCGTTGACGCGATCGACACCGTTTCCGCCAAGCTGGACATTGTCCAGAAGGCGCAGGTGCTTTCCGTTCCTGTCATCAGCTGTATGGGAACGGGCAATAAGCTTCATCCGGAGCTGCTCCGCCTTGCAGATATCTACGAAACCAGCGTTTGTCCATTGTGCCGCGTTATGCGTTCAGAACTGCGCAAAAGAGGTGTGAAACGGCTCAGAGTCGTTTATTCACAGGAGATTCCGCTAACGTCAAAGGAACCTCCTGCCGAACAGACTACACGCCGCGCTACACCGGGCAGCGCCTGTTTCGTTCCGCCTGCGGCCGGGCTTTTGATTGCGTCCGAGGTTGTGCAAACCCTGACAGGAACCCATTAGGCGCTGGATACGCCTTTAGAATGAAGAATGTACGGAGGAAAGAATGAGCGAGAATTATACCGACCAGAATATCACCAGTGCGCTGGAAAAAAACTATATGCCATACGCAATGAGCGTTATCATCTCCCGGGCAATTCCGGAAATTGATGGTTTCAAGCCATCCCACCGGAAGCTTTTGTACACTATGTATAAAATGAACCTGCTGAACGGCAACCGGACAAAATCCTCTAACGTGGTCGGGCAGACGATGAAGCTGAACCCGCACGGCGATATGGCGATTTATGAAACCATGGTCCGCCTGACACGCGGAAACGGGGCGCTTTTGCATCCGTTGGTCGATTCAAAGGGGAATTTCGGCATGCAGCAGTCCCGCGACATGGCGTTCGCCGCCCCGCGGTATACGGAGGTGAAGCTGGACGGAATCTGTACCGATATCTTTGGCGATATCGACAAAAATACAGTCGATTTTGTAGACAATTTTGACGGAACCCTGAAAGAGCCGCTTCTTCTCCCAACGGCGTTTCCGAATATTTTGGTCAACCCGAACCAGGGAATCGCGGTCGGCATGGCGTCGAACATTTGCAGCTTTAACCTGAACGAGGTGTGTGAGACAACCATCGCCTACCTGAAGGATGCGGACTGCGATTTGACAAAAACACTGCTCGCGCCGGACTTTTCCACGGGGGGGCAGCTCATCTACAGAGAGGCGGATATCCGTGCCATCTATGAGACGGGGCGGGGTAGTTTCAAGCTTCGTTCCAAATATTCGTACGACAAGAAGAACCATTGCGTTGAAATTACGGAAATTCCCTATACGACAACGGTCGAGGCGATTATCGATAAAATTGTGGAGATGGTCAAGCAGGGCAAACTCAAGGACATTTCGGATATCCGAGACGAGACGGACCTTTCCGGCCTGAAGCTTACGCTGGATTTGAAGCGCGGCGCCGACCCGGAAAAGCTGATGGCCCGTCTGTTTAAGCAGACGCCGCTTGAGGATTCTTTCAGCTGTAATTTCAATATTTTGATAGACGGATATCCCCGTGTCATGGGCGTGCGGGAGATTTTATGCGAATGGTCGAAATTCCGCATGAGCTGTATCAGACGCCGCCTGCAGTTCGATTTAGACAAGAAAAAACACCGCCTGCACCTGCTGCTCGGTTTGCAAAAAATTCTGCTCGACATTGATAAGGCGATAGCTATCATCCGCAAAACGGAGGAGGAGGCACAGGTTGTCCCGAACCTGATGGCGGGCTTTGATATCGATAATATTCAGGCGGAATTCATCGCGGAAATCAAGCTGCGTCACCTGAATAAGGAATATATTTTAAAACGCCTTGAAGATATTGACTCTTTGAAGGCGGATATTGCAGAGATTGAAAAAACGCTGGCAAGCGATGTTTCTATTAAACGGGTCATTATTGCAGAACTGAAGGACCTGATGAAAAAATATGGAGCGGACCGGAGAACCGAGATGATTTCCGCGGATGAGGTTGTCGTTCCGGAGGAAGAGAGCTTCATTGAGGATTACAATGTAAAAATGTTCCTTACAGAGCAGAATTATCTGAAAAAAATCTCACTCGTTTCTCTGCGCGCCAGCTCTGACCAGAAGCTGAAGGAGGACGACTCCTTCCTCTGCGAGACGGAGTGTTCCAATAAGGACGAGGCACTGTTTTTCAGCAACCGCTGCAATGTGTACAAAATGAAAATCTATGACATTCCGGACTGCAAGGCAAGCGTGCTGGGTGAGTACCTGCCGAACCTGCTGGAACTTCCGGCTGATGAAAAAATTATTTACATGACGGTGACGGAAAATTACAGCGGCGCAATGTTGTTCGCTTTTGAAAACGGAAAAATGGCCAAGGTACCGCTGCTGTCTCTTATACACATCTGACGCTGCCGACGAATAGAGAGGTGTAGATC
>CABSKZ010000176.1 GCA_902478395.1 uncultured Eubacteriales bacterium
GAGATTAATTCAGTTAATTATGAAGAAGTATTTTGGATAATTTCGGGTAGTTTTTTACAATGAAAACACAAATTTTATGAACGAGAAACGGAATGTAGTTTGGCTGTTTATACAAAACAGGGGCCGGAACAATCAAACTGTTCCGGCCCCTGTGGTCTGTTTATTCGAAGTCTATAGATTCCAAAATTTTTGACTGTATTTCTTCTGCATAGGAGCCATAAGCGGTTTCCGGCACACTAAACATAGCCGAGCAAACTCCGTCGCTGCTTTTAAATAAATATTGACAGTAAATATAAGCCTCGTTATCTCCCGCCCTCCGGTAAACTATCTTTAACATTTCCCGCCCATCTACCTTTATTTTTTCTCCGGAAGTTTTCAGCTTGCATTTTTTATCCTTGCGGATCTGTTCGACAAATGACTCGCTGACAGCTGATAAAGGCGTACTGCTTTTTGTGTTTTCAATTTTTCCAATGCTGAATAACATTCCTGTATTTGTGTCCAGGTGCATATTAAAACTACCGGCAGCTACCTGCTTCCATGACGTTGGAAGCTTATAGATTAAGCTACAAGCGTTCAGTTTATGTTCCGTCATTGTTTCTGCTTCGTCCAGATTCCGGTTTGACAATTTTCCTACTTTTCCCTGATCAAGCTCTTCCGCCGCGAAAGACGCTAAAATTGCATCCAGCTTACTTTTGTCTTTCTGCAACACTTCTACAGCAACATTATATCCATAATCTCCGATTGAGAAAAATACGTCCCACATCACTGTCTTTTTCAATTCCCCATTTTGTAAATTTTCATAATATACCGCATCAATATTCCCAATTTTGGTGTTTTTCAATTCCGAATAGGTGGATAATTCCGGATTGGTCATTTTTATATTATGACTTCTGTCCCGTTCTGCCCATTGGTTGATACTGCCGACCGAGTCCAGGGAGTAAATGCCGACAGATACGCGGGAACCGGCATAGGTATCGTTCTGAAACAGTAATAGATCAAATTCATTCAGAATATTGGAATTTGAATAATCCATTAAATCCGCCGGCACCTTGATGGAAAACTTCATGTCCTTGTTATCAAACACGCGGTATCCGGCGCTGTCAACATCGGAAAGGTCCTCAATTCCTGTAGGATTATTATAATTCATCGCAAAGCTTCCGCAGACTTCTTTCAGTTCTGTTTTTAAGGCCGCATCATCCATTGCCGCACCCGTAGAATATGCAACAACATACACCAGCTTATTTTCGATAACAGCAACGCGCTCAAATGAATATTCATCTTTAGAGCGGTATTCCAATATCGCGTAATCGTTACCGTCAATGCCTTTCTCCTTTTTTTGCTCAATCAGCGTAAATTCCTTACTTCTATCTTTCTGCTGGGTAACAATTTCATCGAGCGAAACTTTCGGATTGTCCGTAATAGAAACCAATATCACTGCATCGCCGCCGTCCGCTTCGAACGCGTTTAATCTTCCGTCAAAAGAACGATAGGCAAGCTTCATCGACTTTACATTATCCATTGACCATTTCAAATAGCTGTCGCCAATCCGCTCTTTACTCGACCGCTTCAAAATTAAAGAATAGTCTTTAATACTGTAACTGACCGTATTTTCTTTTTTTACAGTGATAGATGCGTCTTTGTCATTATATCCGACATCCGCCCCAAAGTTTTCTGTAATGAAACGCAAAGGTACCATCGTTACACCGTCTTTCAATTCAGGTGCTTCAAGCAGTTCCAGTTCCTGCCCATTTACCTTTGCTGTCTTTTTTCCGATTTGAAGAATAATTGTTACATCTGAATAGTTCAGCGTAATTGTCTGTGTATTCCCATCCCAATCGACTTGCGCTCCGAAAGCCTCTGTTATTACACGCAAAGGAACCAGAGTTGTACCCTCAACGACATAAGGCTTTTCGACTTCAACAGATTCGCCGTTGATTTTTAAAATCTCATCGCCCACTTTGAAAGCAATCTCGACGTCTGATTTTTTCTCCAACGCCTGTTCGACTTTTTTCTGTGCCTCGTCTTTCTCCGTCGCGTCCTCGGTCCCGGCCGCAAAAGCACTTCCGCTTCCTGCAAGCAACAACACCGACAACAAAACTGCAATTCCTTTTTTCATTTCCATACAACTCTCCCCTTCTCATTATTTATTTGCATGTGTGATTGACATGCATTTATTCGGATAACGCGATAGCCATATCGCGAAATTCCCCGTTTGACCACACCGTTAATGCAACGGTTTGGCCCGGCAGATAGCTTTTCATAATCTCATTCCATTCAATAATGCTGTGAACGCCTTTGCCGTTAACAGCCGTTACAACATCACCGACAGTCAAGCCAGCCTCCTTTGCGGCGGAGGTTTCATTCATCGCTTTAATGGTCAGGCCGTTTTGGGTCGGAAGGCCATAGGCGGCGACCCAATCTTCTTCAAAAGTCACACCGATATTTGGTCTGCGCACTTTTCCATATGTATCGAACTGGTTTAGGACATAGCGGACTGTATCAATCGGAATTGAAAAACACATTCCCTCAACGCCAACGCCGGAGAACTTGGAAGAATTGATTCCCACAACCTCTCCGCGCAAGTTTACAAGGGGGCCGCCGCTGTTTCCCGGATTAATCGCCGTGTCTGTCTGAATCAAGTTGTAGTCGCTAAAAAGCGCCCGGTTCACCCCGCTGACGATGCCACTTGTCGCAGAATTGCGCAATGACATAGAAAGCGGCGTTCCGAGCGCCACAACTGTTTCTCCCACTTCTATCTGACCTGCTTCCGCCAGCTTGGCTACAGTCAGGCCCAATTTATCAATTTTTACTACCGCAAGATCTGATTTTTCATCAATACATTTAATACGTCCGGTATAGCCTTCGCCATTGGACAGCACCACAATAATATTATTCATGTCTTTTACAACATGAGCATTCGTTAATATTTCGCCTCCGGCTTTAACAACCACTCCAGTTCCGATTGCTACCCCATCTGCATATTTATCTTGATAGCTCGCGGCCGCGCCGCCATCAACATTCCCGATGATGCCAACCACACTGGGGCTAAGGCGTTCCACAATTTTAGGAATCAACTGCCCTGATGAACCAGTGGTAATGGTAACTGTTCCCGTTTCCCCATTCCAATCTACATTTGCGCCCAAATTTTCAGAAACTGCCCGCAGAGGGACATAGGTCAAATCATCCTGAATGTAAGAGGGAATGTCTATCGCTTCATTGTTGACAACAATTTTAGGTCCGCCTCCCTGTGCGAAGGCCTGCGCGAACAAGGATACTGAAAATACTGCAAGTGTACAGATTCCGAGTTTTTTCATTGTGACTCCCCCTGTTGTAAATATTTTGTTTTCGTTCGACGAGATGTCGGATTTGGTATTATTTTACCACATCTAACCAACATTTGTCAATCCCAAATTTTATCAATTGAAAATATCTATTAGCAGTCTCATCATTAAAAAGTCGAAAAAACTTTTTTTGCAGAACTAAAAATATTATGATATGATGGTTTATAAACGAAAGCATTCAATCTTAACAAAACGAGGTGAAGAACTTGAAACGGGGTCTATATGCAATTTTCATTATTTTTATATTGATTGTGCCGCTATCTCCCCAAGCACTCGCCCAAGAAAAGATTATTGTTCAGTTAAACGATAATGAAATTCTTTTCGAGCAAGTGCCAAAGTTACAGGACGAGCGCATGTTGGTTCCTCTGCGTGCGCTCCTTGAAGCGCTGGGGGCAGATGTCTACTGGTCCGCAGACTCGGAACTTATCGTCGCAGCAAAAGGTGATAGGCTTTTGCTGCTAGAAATCGGATTTCGAGATCTGGCTATCTACAACTGTTCCGGTCATGATACGTTTGAGAACTTTATACAGGCCGTTTCCAATTTAAACATATATTCCCCTGTATCGTCTTGTTCAATTGGATGCACCTCTTCAAATGATAAACGGACGGACATTTGTCCCCATCAGGGCAATATGTGAAGCACTGGACATTTCTGTGCCTTGGGACGGCGTCACCTCATCCGTTCATCTTAATTGCAGCGACACTTTTTTAAACCAGCCAAACAAGGAAAAACAATTTGCAGATGATTGTATTGATTTCTTTGAGAAGATAATACAAGAGGAAGCAGAAAAGTATGGGGACAGAATTGAATACCCATTAGAAAAAATTGATTTAAACCATAACGGCAACTATATGCTTGTTATGACCAGATACAACACTGGGGAAATAAGCGTTATAACCGATACCGCCCTTTTAAAGGAGAACCGGGATACCATGTCCGTCAGCAACAACGGTAGTATTTATGCGACGACTCCTGACGGCATGTTTGGCTTATATCTTGATGGTAAATGCATTGATAGCGTCCCCTTTGACAATACGCTAACCTATACAATCAATTATGGAACGCTGGAGGAGCGTTTTAGGTCGATAAATAGGTTAACGTTACAATTGCTGACAGGTGCAGATGTTTTTCAGGAAGATACCTACTATACGATTCTCAAACGAAAAAATAAAGACTTCTATCAGTATTACACTTATGTCCATGGTACGGAGCGAGATAGTATTTCCGGGCTTTTCGAAGTCGACATCAGCAGCCAGCCGCCGAAGATTGAATCTGGTAATTCTGGAATCATAGCGTTTTTCAATCTAGACTACAATAGGTACCGTTATTATGACACGCGCTCCGGAGTTTTATCACCTCAGTTTAGAAACGTAAAAGCAGTAATGGATAATGTTGTGCTTTATTCAGAACAGGATTCCACCGGGGTCACAATCAGCATACGGAATATGTTTGATGAAAATAAACTTTATTTTGAAACCAAAAACGCGCTTTCGGATAGCAGTTATATTGATGAGCTGGTAAGCGCTCGGTTTCTTGATAATAAAACGGTTGAGCTCTCCTATATGGATGCAAATGGTTTAAAAACTGAAATTCTTCAGTTCAGATAGACTATACTAAAATACCCCCTCCAAACAAAGACTGGAGGGGGATATTTTACAACTGAAGCAGATTGTACGCATTTTTCCAAAGAATTTGTTTCTGTTCTTCCTGCGACAGTTCCAGCTTGTCGAAACAGTCGAACTCTTCTTTATGCAGAGCCAGCGGATAGTCGGTCCCAAACAGCACTTTGTCAGCGCCGTGACGCCGGATTAACTCCCTTGAGCGTTCCGGCGGCAGGAAACGGATAGAACTGGAGGTATCAATATAGCAATTCTCACCAATGATATACCGCTCCGCCTCATCCCATTCTGAATAGCCGCCCATATGGGCGGCTATCACCGTCATCTTCGGGTACCTCTTCATGATATTCGCCAGCCGGCGTGGTGTTGCCCCGTCTGAATTTTTGTCTCCCACGTGCATTAGCACCGGAAAACGCCCTTCTATCTGCTCATAAATCGGAAACATTTTTTCATCGTCGATTTTGAACCCCTGAAAAATCGGGTGCAGTTTGATCCCACGCAAACCGAGCTTTTCGATGCGGTCTAGTTCCGCCTCGATATTTGTGTACGCATAATGCAGCGTTCCAAAGCCGATAATGTTTTCATTCGTCAGCGACGCCGTGTAGGTGTTGATTTTCTCCACCTGGCTCGGCTTTGTTGCCGTTGCGTGAATAACCATCTTGTCTATATGATTTTCCTTCATGCTCTCAAGCACATAATAGAACAGGCCGTTTGCCGCAAGCGGGATATCGTAATACTCGTTAAGCTGCTGGGCGGCTTTTAACGCAATTTTGTCATGAAATGCGTGAGCATGAAAATCTACTATTTTCCTTTCCAATCTGATTCTTCCTCTTTCCTACTTGATACCAATATCCTTCCGGTAATGCGCATCCGTAAAGCTGATTTTCCCGACACCGTCGTATGCCTTACGAATTGCACTGTCCAAATCCTGTGCTACCGCCGTAACACCGATTACACGGCCTCCCGAGGTAACAATTTTACTGTCCGACAGTTTTGTCCCTGCATGGAAAACCACAAGCCCGTCATCTTTTTCCGCTTCTTCCATGCCTGCTATTTCATAGCCAGTTTTGTAGTTTTTGGGATATCCGCCGGAAGCCATTACGACACAAACTGCCGCATTGTCCTTCCATTCGACTGGAACCTCCGAAAGACGCTCATCAATCACCGCTTCGAAAATATCCAGCAGGTCCGATTTCAGCCGCGGTAATACTACCTGTGTTTCCGGGTCACCGAACCGCGCGTTGTATTCTATGACCTTAACGCCGCCTGCTGTGACAATCAGCCCGAAATACAGCACACCTT
>CABSKZ010000177.1 GCA_902478395.1 uncultured Eubacteriales bacterium
GCCGAACGACGACATTACGCACCCGATTCCGGACTTAACGGGGTACATCACAGAGGGGCAGATTGTTCTCGACCGCTCTTTGAATTTAAAGGGAATTTATCCGCCCGTCGCGGTGCTTCCGTCTCTGTCGCGTCTGATGAAAGACGGCATCGGCGAGGGCTTCACCCGGGAGGACCATCCAGATTTAGCAAACCAGCTATTCGCCTCCTACGCGAAGGTGCAGGATGTCCGCTCCTTAGCTTCGGTCATTGGAGAAGATGAACTTTCCGATATGGATAAGTTGTATCTCGCGTTTGGCAGAAAATTTGAAGAGCTCTTTTTAAATCAAGGGCGGAATGAAAACCGTTCCATCGGGACGACGCTTTCCCTTGGCTGGTACGTTCTTTCGATACTTCCAAAGGAGGAGCTCGACAGGATAGACCCGAAAATTCTGGACCAGTATTATAAAAAATCCGAAGGCGGCTGGGAGGGACGGTAGATGGATGTAACGCTATTCCCAACCAAGGGCAACCTGATCCTGGCCAAAAATACGCTCGCGCTCAGCAAGCAGGGATATGACCTGATGGACCGCAAACGGAATATCTTGGTGCGTGAGATGATGGGGCTGATAGATGAGGCAAAAGAGATACAGCAGACGATTTCCGTCACCTTTGATGAGGCCTATAAAGCGCTGCAGCACACCAACATCGTGATGGGTATCAGCACGGTGGAGCAAATCGGTCGGGCGATTCCAATAGAAGAGGATATCCGCATCCGTTTCCGCAGTGTTATGGGTGTGGAGCTTCCGGTGGTGAAATATGAGAAAAAAGAAATCACGCCGCCGTATGGTTTTTCCAGAACCAATTCGGCACTGGACGAGGCCTTTGTGAAGTTTATGAAGGTAAAAGAGCTGACGCTCAAACTCGCGGAGGTCGAAACCTCGGTATACCGGCTGGCGGTCAATATCAGCAAAACACAGAAACGGGCAAATTCGCTGAAAAACATTATGATACCGCGGTATGAGGGGCTGGTAAAAAACATCCAGGAGGTTCTCGACGAAAAAGAACGGGAGGAGTTTACGCGTCTAAAGGTGATTAAAAAGCAGAAGGACGGTAAAAAAAACGCATCCGAATAATTTAGTCTATGCCGTAACTAAATTAACAGTTAAAATACCCTTATCCTGAAACCTTAAAATAGCGGAACGGATTTTATGAGCAGAAGGATGTGAGTGCTTTGGAAAATATTTTATATTACAAAAGAGAAGCAAACACTTTTGAAGAGGCACTTCCCATAGGAAACGGACGTATGGGAGCAATGGTATATTCAAAAACCTGTACCGAGCGTATCTCACTAAATGATGATACGTTGTGGAGCGGAAGCGGAAAACAAAATTCTGTTCCGCCATATGCCCCGAAAGCGTTCAAAGCCGCCCAAGAGCTAGTCTTGTGCGGTAAATTAGGTGAAGCGCAGGAGGTTCTGTCCAAAGAATTTTATTCGATGTGGTCCCAGATTTATTTGCCCCTCGGCGACATTATTTTAAATTTTGGACATGAAAATGTTTCTGAATATTTAAGAACACTCGATTTTGAAACCGGCCTCTGCCGAACTCAATATATATGCGAACATGTTTTATATACCCGTGAAGTTTTTGCGTCGTTTCCCGACGATGTTATTGTCATAAAAATATGCTCGGATAAACCCGCAAAATTGAATTTTTCATTTACGGCACGAACCCCTTTAAAAACATTAAATAAAACATTTTCAAACAATATTTTGTCTATTGAGGCAATCGCACCTTCAAATGGATGTAAATACAGTTTTGTCCAAAAAGATCCGCTTATTTATACAGATGAACTGGGAATAGAATTTTCCTTGTGCAGCAAAATTGATTCCGACGGACAAGTTTTCGAAAAAGAGAATCACGTATATGTGAAGGATGCGACAAATGCGGTTATTTACATATGTTCAAAAACAAACTTTGATGACATCAGCAAAGGCGTTAGCAAAAGAACAAAAGATTATATTGATAAAGCTTTCAACGCGGTTCTTCCGTTGAAGCTTTCAAATTATGACGAAATCCTTAAAACACATATTGCAGATTTTTCCTCTCTTTATAATCGCGTGAAATTAAATTTAGGGAAAAAGGAAACCGATCTCGACATATATGAACGTCTTAAAAATTTTGACGAGCATGATTTCGGGCTTTATGAGTTGTTGTTCGGATACGGACGTTATCTTACAATCTCTTCCTCCAGAAAAGGAACACAGGCGACCAATCTTCAAGGGATATGGAATGAAAAACTTGTTCCGCCGTGGAGCAGTAATTATACCCTTAATATCAACACCGAAATGAATTATTGGCCCGTTTTTAACACTAACCTTGCAGAATGCTTCGGGCCTTTTGTAGCTCTTGCCGAAAAGCTTCGAAAAACAGGAACGGAAACGGCAAAGGATTATTATAATGCCCGTGGCTTTGTCAGCCATCATAACACTGATATTTGGGGAATGAGCAATCCTGTGGGATACGGGCAAGGCCCACAGTCGTGTGCTTTTGTATTCTGGAATATGAGTTCAGGTTGGATATGCTGTCAGCTCTTTGACTTATATGAATATACACTAGATAAAGATATGCTGCGCAAAATTTATCCGATCATGCGTGATGCCGCTCTCTTTTACACTGATATCATATATAAAGATGAGAATGGATATTATATGATTTGTCCTTCAACGTCGCCTGAAAACCGTTATGAAAAAAATGGCAGTGAGTTCAGCGTTTCAAAAACGACTGCAATGACAACAAGTATTTTGCGTGAACTTTTTACAAAAGTGATAAAAGCAAGCGAGATTTTAGATAAAGATGATGAACTAGTACAAACGCTAAAGGCTCTGCTGCCAAACATTTATCCTCTAAGGATAACATCAGATAAAAGAATGATGGAATGGGCTGAAGAAGAGACGGAAATAGAGATACATCACCGGCATATTTCACATCTTTTCGGCCTTTATCCGGGAAATTCAATCACCTTAAAAGATACGCCTGAACTTGCCGATGCTTGCAGACAAAGTCTTCTCGTCCGCGGTGATGATGGGACCGGCTGGAGTCTTAGCTGGAAGATTAATCTTTGGGCATATTTACAGGACGGAAATCATGCCTTGAAACTGATACAACGGCAATTAAGGCTTGTAGAACCAACAGATGATACAGACTATACCAACAAAGGCGGAACCTTCGCTAATATGTTCGATGCACATCCTCCTTTTCAGATTGACGGAAATTTTGGCTCTTGCGCAGCAATATGTAATATGCTGGTACAAAGCAAACTCGGATATATACATCTGATTCCCGCACTGCCTGACCTCTGGAAAGACGGAAATATTTCTGGAATTCTTGCAAAAGGCCACGTTATAATCAATATGGAATGGAAAGACAGAATGGTTACCCATCTCAGCCTGAAAACACCAAACGCTCAAAAAATCACACTATATGTCAATAACAGCGAAATAGAAACATGGCTTGACGCAAACACAACATTAACAATTCTCTAAACAAGAATTTTTGCAATCTATTGAGGCACGAGAGCGAATACTCAAAACGATAGCTTGGTGATTTATGATTTAATAAACAATCACTGGGCTATCGTTTTAATTCTTTCATGACTACTTCAATCGACAGTAGTAAGAGCAAATATACTTTATTAAATTCGCATTTGGCAGGCTTTTTCTGCGCTTTTAACCTTATCGTCCTGGCCTTGTGTCAGCAAGGCTTCGTTCTCCGCGACAAAAATCTCTGCAAAAAATTTTCCTTGACAGATGTCTGCAGTTTTATCTGAGCAGAAATATACCGAAGCAATGAAAAGCCCGCAGATAATGCTTTTGTGTGTATTGTCAAGGAGAAGGGACAGCTCAGGCAAACTTCTGCCCTGCAAAACCGTGCATTCCCTTCCCGACTGACACCTTGTACGCTTTCGGATGCGGTTTGTCCATTCCGCATCCCTTTCTGTCCAGCCCAAAAAGGGATGCAGCATTTTACTGCACCCCTTTGCTTGCTATACCGTCTTAGAACGGAACTTAGAGAATGACATGATGAATCCCCATCAAGTCGGCAACCTTGTCAAATACCGCGGCATTATGTCCGACCGACATCGCAAAATGATGGGTTGGCGCTTCCGCAAACCATTTTTCCATATAGGTATCCGGATCGACCTTAAACTTCACTGGCGTCTGCGTGTTGCCAATTGTCATAATCGTTCCGTTGGTCGATTCCGCTTCGCTTGAAATCATCTTCAGCTTTCCGTCAAACGTCTGCGTCATATTCAGCGTTGTAACTGCCCCGGTTCTCACCTTTGCCTCCACAGACACGCCTGTCCCTTGCTTTCCGTGGTACAGGCCCATTCCGCGCAGAATTGGCTTGCCATTCGCAATTTTGATATGGAACGGACCGTCATGTCCGAGCAGAATCGTTCCATCCTCATAATCTGTTACGACGATTTCACAAAAACTGCCGCCAACTCCTAAAATATCACAAATTTTCATCGCAAGCGCGGTCTTTAAATCCCCCTCGCCGGAGCACGGTATACCCTTGGCCGTCAACAGGGAATGCCCCACGATAAAACCACCCTGTAATTTTTCATAGTCGTTTCCGGGCGCGCCGTGGTAGTAATAGGTCAAGGAATCAAGATTATGCTCCTGAACAAGCCGTTCCTGCGCAGCCGCAACCCGCGCGGACCACTCCATCTGTTCCTCGGTCGGTTTCTTTGCCAACGGGTCTGCGGGGGAATCGCCGCTGATTTCAAACATTTCATGAATCTCTTCTATTTTGCTTTTCACTTCCGCGTCAGTGACCAGTTTTAAATGCCGGTCCAGGTCGCACATTTCCAGCACATCGATATGGACGCCCGTCTGCGCCTGTACCATAGTAAAGTCGCTGTAAAGGTCCAGCATACCGCTGTAGGTATTGCCGAGAAAGCCGAACCGTGCGTGCTTCAGGTTGCCAACCACCTTTGCCGCCGCAATCCACTCCTCTATCTCCTTCCAGGCTCGTTTCGCTTCGGGCCGTTCCGCCGTATTTTCATCCGTCAACGAGATTTCCGGCGTGTAGTTCAGGCCCAGCAGGCCGCTGACCACCCGGAACGGAATCTCCGCCCGGTTTAGCGCGTTCGATATCTCCGGTACAACGCAGGCCGCACAGTGCGCCAGCCATTCCCCTGTCGTTGTTTTTTCATAATTGATTCTCGTGGTCGGCTGAAGGTTCAGCACCACGACCGGAGCTTTGCAAATCTGGTGCACCGGCAAAACACAGGCGCTTGTGCAGTAGGTAGCGCAGTAGCAAAATACCAAATCCACATTCTGCGCGTTAAACCATTCCCCTGCTCCGCGCGCCTTCACCTCATCATCTACCATGCCATAGCAGCATACATCAGCCGTACGCCCCATTTTTGCGGCGATAAAATCCGTATAGCCCTCCAGGCGTTCCTTCATCCCTTCAAACTGTCCCCAATAGTGCTTTAGCCCAACCGCATACAGGCCTATTTTCGCCTTCCTGTCTTCTTTCATTGGTTTTAGTTCCATCTATTTATCCTCCTCTGCCGCCGAAACGGTCAATATACTTCTCTATTCAAATTTATTTCGTTACCCTGTCCCTATTATATATTTTTTATCGCCGGAGTGCAATACAAAATTAAATTCGTTTTTGTTGCAAATATCTTAGAATATTGATATAATAAAAGCAGGCAAAGAGGTGAAACATATGTTTGTAAAATTTCAAAATAAATGGCTTACACTGGTCAATGCAATCTTTTTCACATTACTGGGAGTCAATTTTTTTATAAAACCAGCGGTTGCGTTTGACCGGCTCGGCATCCTGTTTGGTCTGGTTCTTGGCGTTATCGGCATCGTGCAGCTTGCCAGCTTTTTTATTGGCCTGTTTCAGAACCGGAAAAGCCCGGATATGCCGCCGCTGCTCCATCTGCTAATCGGCTTAATTACCATCACATTCGGTGTGATTTTAGCAACAAACGCCAATGTGGTCATCATGACGGTACAGACCGCGTTTGGTCTATATGCGCTCCTGATCGGGATTGTCAAGCTCGTGGTTGCCATTCAATATAAACTTGACGGCGAACCCACCTGGATTTCCGAGCTTTTGGCTTCCATTCTTTCCATTGGATTCGCTACATTTATTTTACTGTTTTCAAA
>CABSKZ010000178.1 GCA_902478395.1 uncultured Eubacteriales bacterium
AATTGAAGGTCTGAACCAATGAATCCCATAAAAAGATGCTGTCCCCGCAAGTCAAGCTTGACTTGCGGGGACAGCATCTTTTTTATGAAGCAATATATGGATGAATAAAAGAAAGCACTTTATTCGCAGCGTCATTTCTGGTTCCGTCACCATAGTTATTTTAAAAACCCCTCAATAATTTTTGCTTCTGCTTCCTGCTCAGTCAAGCCGAGTGTCATCAATTTTGTGATTTGTTCGCCAGCGATTTTTCCAATGGCAGCCTCGTGAATCAGAGCAGCATCAACATGAGAAGCGGTCAATTCCGGAATAGCACTGACTTTGCCGTTGTCCATAATGATTGCATCACATTCTGAATGACCAGAGCATTTTGTGTTCCCGTTAATTTTAGAACGGAACATCTGGTTTGAAGCATCCCTCGCCACAGAGCGGGAAACAAGATGTGCGCCGGAATTTTCCCCATCCAAATCGACGTCAAAGCATGTTTCCGCATACTGGGTGCCGTGTGTCATGATTTTTTCTTTGATGACAAGTTTTGCACGTTCCTTTAATACCGCTTTTGATACTCGTTTCGTGGAGTCGACACCTTTGATTTGTACCGTATCCATTTCCATATATCCGTCTTCAGCCAGCTCAATATAGGTTTGAGGGTTAATAATACGTTTGCCTTGGCCGTCTCCGATTCCAATGTGCTTTTCAAGATAACGCACTTTGGCGCCTTTCTCAATAAAAAAGCGGTGGATGCCATTGTGTTGAGAATCCTCTTCTCCATCTGTGTGGACCCCACAGCCCGCGACAATTGTGACGTCCGCATTTTCCCCAATCATAAAATCATTATAAACCAAATCATCTACATCGCTGTGAGTCACGCAGGCGGGAATATAAATGGTTTCATCTTTTGTTCCCGGTTGAACAGTGATATCGATACCGGGCAGATCGTTCTTTGGCGTAATAGAAACCTGCTCTGTGGAATGCCTCCCGGCACAGCCGCTGTCCTCGCGAATATTGAAGGCACCGGTGAAGTCACCGGTCACATCGGTTACCAACTCCAACAGTTTTTTGGTAATTTTATTCATTGCAATTTCCCTCCCGTCCTGTGCAAAAACGGCATTTTTCTTGGTCTGCAAGAAGCTCCGGCAAAATGCTCCCTTTCTCACCCTGCGCCACAATTGCGCCGCTGCTTAAAACAATGATCTCGTCCGCAATATCAAGGATACGTTCCTGATGGGAAATAATTAAAATAGATCCCTGGATTTCATTCCGCAGTTGTTTGAACACCTCTATCAAGTTGTTGAAGCTCCATAAATCAATTCCGGCTTCCGGCTCGTCGAATATGGTAAGCTGTGCTTTCCGGGCCAAAGCCATTGCAATTTCAATACGTTTCATTTCTCCACCCGACAGGCTGGCGTTAATTTCCCGGTCAATATAGTCCCGGGCGCATAGGCCAACATCACGCAGATAGCTGCGAAGAAGCGGTTCGCTCATTTCATTATCTGCAGCCAGCCGAAGCAAATCGCGGACTGTAAGCCCCTTAAAACGGACTGGTTGCTGGAATGCAAAAGCGATTCCAAGCTGGGAACGTTCGGTCACACTGGCGTTTGTAATATCTGTACCATTGAAGGTCAGTGTCCCCTCCGTGGGTTTTAAAATTCCGGCGATTACCTTTGCGAGCGTTGATTTTCCACCGCCGTTTGGCCCGGTTATCACGACAAACTTGCCGTCCTTTACCGTCAGATTTATATTTTTAATAATTTCAAGGTTTGCGTCAACGCTTACGGAAATATTGTTTAGCTCTAGCATATCTTCACTCCATTCTAATCATTTTATTTCATATATTCGGAAGGTGTAATGCCCATATACCGTTTGAATGCGCGGCGGAATGAAACGCTGCTGTTATAACCGACGGCCGCTGATATTTTCTCAATGCTATACTGACGCTCATCCAAAAGCTTACAGGCGGCTTCGATTCGAACCTTTTCAACGTAATCCAAGAATTTATAATTGGTATGCTCTTTAAAGTATTTCGAAACATATTCCTCTGAAATGTTGAAGTATTCAGCAAAGCTTTGGCGGCTGAGGGACGGGTCAGAATAATGTCGTTCAATGTATTCCAACATGGCGGTTGTCAGGTCACCCGCAGGAGCTAGTGAGTGAACCTCCTCCAGCATGGAAAACACTTTTTTAAACAGAGTAAACGCCTTTGGAAGCGTGACATCACTGTCTATGCGGACTAGGTATTGCTCAATTTCTTCTCTCTGCCGCGTACTGGGATTTAGCTTACCCAACACTTTATATATAGTACTTTTAATATCAAAATACAGGTATGATATCGTAACGTTGGTCAAAATCCGGTTTTCGCTGTTTTCATGTTCAATTGCACTCAAAATTTCATTGACCTGGCCTAAATTGCTGGTTTTCAAAGCATTTATCAATCGCGATTCCATTTCTATCGGATAATAATATCCAGCATTGAGAGCGGAACTGGATACATACCAGACAATATTATTGGAAACCGTCTGCGTACCGTAATCCATAGCGTCCCGGGCGGATTGATACGAATGTCCCGCTTCTTCAAGGTTGGTAAAGGTATCTCCAACGGCGCATTTCAGCATCACATTCAAATTGATATATAAGTCGTCAATCATTCTATTTAGTTCGTCCTCAATCAGCATATAGTTCTGATTGGTATCTTCTTGTTCAAAAGCAGTCAGGAAAACGATATCATTTTCGCCGATATCTGTAAAAATTGCTGATAGATTTGAGCAATAGATATTCTTAATTAAAGTATTTGCCGCGGATAATTCTTCGATATTACTTCCTTCCCCACGTACGATGGAAAGTAATACGATTACATAATATTTTCCGGTTAATGAAATGTTCAAATGCTGTATCCGTTCCTGAATTTCTTCGTTAGAAAACAGACTGCCGCCGAGTATCAGGGTGTGAAGAAAATTAGAACGGAGAATCGGCAAATTTCGTTTCATTTCTTCCCGGAATTGCTCGTCTGAAGCAATTAACTTTGACATCGCACCGGATATGACGGAAATTTCATCTGTTTTAGAGGGTTCATCTGAATAACTGTTCAGTCTCGACGCCAAATTCCGAATTGGTTGTGTATTTCGTTTGGAGAGATACAATGCCAATAGCCAACACAGAATTAGAGACAAAATGAAGGAAGCATAGGTTATCAGTTTCATTTCGGAAAGCTCATTTGTTATAACAGAATAGGGAATCGACGCTGCATATTTCCGGCCGTCTGAGGATGTGGTCGTATAAACAAGATACGTATTTCCGTCTATTTGTAGCTGTGAGCTTTCTGCGTCCGGCAGTTCCGGCAACAGGGGTGCGTTTTCGGTCATCGTAACCAGCTCACCGCTTCCGTTATAGAAATAAAAAGACGCGTCGGAAGCGCTGGCTTCGTGAAACAACGTCTGAAGCCGATCGCTGTTGATAAGTATCATAATAGCCCCGGTTATATTTTTCTTTTCACCGACTGGCACTGAAGAGCAGTACAGAATTTGTTTCTGTACATTGCCGAGATGGTTGACCATCATTTCGGGGAAGATTTTTTTGTATTGAAACGCTTGCAAAATATCATTTTTTACTTCATTATATGAAAAGTTTCCGAGTTGGAAAGTATCCCCATATAACTTGTCCACACGGAAGATTGTATTGTAGCTGATCATGGCATTACTTCTCTGGGAGTAGAGATAGATATTATCCATTAACAAATTGGTATCCATATATGTTTTTAAAAAATTCTTGGCCTCCAGAGTGATATAAGGATCGTAGCTATCAGACTCTTTATCATAAATATCCTCTGTTAAAAAAGAAGAAACCTGCTCGTTCATCAAAATTTGTTTCGAAATATTATCAATCTCAGTTAAATACTGGTTAATAATTTGCTGTGATTGAAGGAGTACGGAGTAATAGTGGTCTTTTGTCGATTTTTCTAAAATTTGAATAAGCCTGGAATAAGTAAACAGGTTTGTGACAAAGAATAAAAGTATTAATAAAAGGTATGATATAAAAAAACGCCGGAATACGCTTAAGTTTTTAAAGTATGGCATTATCCATACACCTTCCTTCTATAAACTATTATATTTATATTATACCTGTTGTCATATAAAATGTAAAGAAAATGTTTTTGTTATTTTGTTTGTATCGTGTAGGAATTGTATGGTAACGCAGGAAAACCCGTCCGGTAACGAAAAAGTAGTCATCACAAAGTGTTCTATGTTGATTGTTTTTGTATCTTTACTTTTGTATGGGGGATTTCTATAATAAGATTAGGAATGCTGTATGTAATTCTAATTGTTACAAGGTTGTTTTATAAAAAGGGGGAGCTATGGAGCGGTTAAAAAAACGTATGGCAGCAAGTGTAGCTGTAATATTTTTGCTGACTATCGCCGGGTGTGAAAACAATAATGGATTATCTCAGGTCCATTCTGAACCACCGTTGGAAATTACCTGGTGGTCGAGACTGTATCCGCATATTGGGAAAACTGCTGGCAATTTCAGTGAAATCGAATTCTATCAAGAGCTTGAGAGGAGGACAAACACAAAATTGACATTCATCCATCCGTCAACCCCAGAGCACTTCAATTTGATGGTATCCTCCGGAGATTTACCGGATCTGATTGAGAAGGACTTTATCAACGATTATAGCGGCGGCGTACAAAAAGCGGTGGATAGCGGAATTATTATTGAAATCGACCAGTATATAGACCAAAACGCGCCAAATTATAAACGTGTTTTAGAGCAGCATCCAGATTGGGATAAACAGGTTAAACTGGACTCTGGGAAGCATTACACGTTTGCTTGGTTTAGAGGGGATGAAAGCCTGACCTCATGGAAGGGACTGCAACTCCGGGAGGATCTGCTTGAAAGAGCTGGACTTCCGTTGCCGGAAACCGTAGCAGACTGGGATGCGGTCCTGCGCAGTTTTAAAAAGCAGGGTGTGGATTACCCATTTTCACCAGTTGGTGAAGAGGGACTGAACGCATTTGTCGGGCCATTTGGCATCGGTGTTTCCTACTACCAGGAAGATGGGCGTGTAAAATATGGGCCTAGGGAGCCTGCATATAAAGACTATCTGGCATTATTGAACCGCTGGTATCAACAGGGGCTGCTGGACCCGGATTTTTTTGCACAGGATGAGGATACGCTGGATGCAAAGGTCATCAATGGACAGGTTGCTGTATTTAATATGTCAGCGGGAGGCTCAATGGGGAAATATATTCCGGTGCTGGCGGAAAAATTTCCGGGAGCAAAGCTGGCGGGTACAAAATATCCGGTGATGAACCGCGGAGAAATACCGCGTTTTGGACAAAAGGATTTTGAATATTTCCCAGAAACGAGCGTGACTATCTCAACTTCATGCAAATATCCGGCAAAAGTAGCAGGGTTTCTTGACTATGGCTATTCAGAGGAAGGGCATATGTTCTATAATTTTGGAATTGAAAACGTGTCCTATCAGATGATTGACGGATATCCAAAATATACCTCGTTGATAACGGACAATCCCGATGGTTTGGCAATGCAATATGCCATGAGCCGGTATATGGCTTCTGCATATGGCGGACCGTTTGTCCAAGACAAGCGGTATTTTGAGCAGTATTTAAAATATCCCGAACAAAAGGAAGCGGTAGAACGCTGGAAAGAACAGGACGCCAGCTCCAGAATTCCGCCGGTGGCGTTTACGGAGCCAGAATCAGAGTTGCTGGCCACAACAGGAAAACGTATAACTCAGTTCGTAAAAGAAAATAACATTCGTTTTATTACCGGGCAGCAGAGTTTGGAACTATTTGATGAATACCTGTCAGAGCTTCAGAAAATGGGAATCGAGGAAGTGATCGAAGCTTATCAGAATGCGCTGAACCGGTACAATGACCGGTAAGGAATAATATCTGGGCATGTGTGACAAATAGGAAATTTTTATGGGTGGAATAAAAGAAGGGAGTAGAAACATGAAGAGAATAGCAGGAGTAGTAATAGCAGCCATGATAATCGGACTGCTGGGCAATTTTGCTGGGGCTGAGGAAATGGAATCGGCGCCGCCTGTGGTGGAAGCGAGTGCAGTTCCATCCGCGTCAGCAGCTCCAACGGCAACGACCTCTGGGGATGAAGAAATAAGAGGGAAGAGCTACGAGAGCGCGGTG
>CABSKZ010000179.1 GCA_902478395.1 uncultured Eubacteriales bacterium
TGTACATTTTTCCCTGAAATTACCTGTACCTCATAAAATCATAATATTTTACCATTTCATTACACAAATAACACAACAATATTACGCATTTGTTTCAGAACTGTTACAAAAGCGACTCTAATGCCGGACAAACGTCACACTTTGAAACTTCTCAAAGCCCGCGGCAATATCAGTTTACAGAGGATTTCCTACCAAATAAACAGCAAAATAACGCACAAGCCATGTGCTGTGCGTTATTTTGCTGTTTCGCTTCATCGTTTCGCGGCTGTTTGATTTCAATTTTGTGAAAGCCGCATTCTACCCGGCAGAAATTGCGCCGCCCAGCCACCTCCGTCCAAGCGACACAAATCGTAAACAGGTCAACAACACTTCTTTCATAAGAGAGAAGTTTTAAGCGGCTTCCCTCTTTTCCGGCCTTCAAACCGCCCGCCGGTTTTCATGCGGCTCCGCTCATTTTACTGTTCCTTATAAAAATTCCACATCGAAAGATGCCATAGAAAAAGGCGCGGGAAGAAATATTCCCGCGCCTCTTTTATCAAAGACGGCACTTTACGCAAACGGAAAGCTCCCCCATTCCCAGTGCTATTTCACTGCACCGCAAAGGAATCCGTGCGGAATGGGCTGGCTGGCAAGCCTTCGCTGTTGTACAGATTGCCGTCCATCAGCTTCTGGAACGCATAGCGCACCCCGATTACCTCGGAAACGCCGGCGGCAGACACCTGCACGCTGCCGTCTCCCGTAATCTCCGCCTGCGCCGCCACATAAACGCCGTCCGGCCCGCAGACCTCGAATCCGCGCAGGGGTTCTCCCCCGCCTGCCAGCAGGCCATCTCCCACGCGGCCGAACCGAACAGTTGCAGACGCCCCCTCAAACGCCACCCTGTCCGGCGTCGGCCCAGTCCCCTCTATCGGTTCTTGATAGATGAGCGCGCGTGCCGCAGCAGCAAGCCGCGCCCCGACAACGTCCTTATCTCCCGGGTGCAGGTTGTCCGGGTCTCCCGCATCGGTCAGCACGGCCATCCCCACCTGGTTCATGCTGAGAAAGGTTTCCAGCTGCACCTCGCGCATCAGACGGTAGTCCCATGCGCTATAGCTTGGAAGCTGCACAAACAGGAACGGCAAATCCTCCTGCCCAAACTGGCGGCGCCACCCCTCGATAAGCGCGGGGAAATACCGCCTGTAATTCTCCGTATCGTTGTAGTTGGACTCTCCCTGATACCACACGATTCCGGCCAGCCCAAACTGCGTAAACGGATGAATCAGCGCGTTGTAAAAGCTCTCCTTCCCCTTCATATCCACATTTGCCTCATCGATGGTCTGCGCATCCATCCATTGCTGAATGGTGGTGCCGTTAATGGCGGAAAGAATCAGCCCGACGGGAACGCCCGTGCTGCGGTGCAGCTCCCGTCCGAAATAATAGGCCGTCGCGGAAAAATTCTGCACAGTGGTCTCGCTTGCCGTGCCCCAGTTTCTTTTGGGCTCGTCGAGCGGGATGTCGGAATACAAGTCGCCGACGGTCTGCATTTTATAGTACCGGATGTTGGGGTAATTCACCGCGTCCGCACAGTCCGCCGTTATCCGGTCCACTACCTCCTGGGAATACTCCGCCGTGTTTTTCAGCTTTGCCATGGTGTAAGCCATATTGGACTGCCCGCTGCACAAATATACATCCCCAATCAGGATATTTTGGAACGTTTTTTCGAACCCGTCCGCTGTCACAGTGAGCGTGTGCGTTTTTCCGTCCGCCTCCATCGGGTCGAAGCAGATGTCCCATTTGTCGCCCCGAACCACCGCGCTTTTCGCAACGCCGTTCAGCTCCGCCGTCACGGTTTTGCCCTCCGGCCCCTTGCCGACGACGTGGATATCCTTCCCGCGCTGCAGCACCATATTGTCGGAAAAATAGGTGTTAACGCTGAAAGCGGAATACCGGTTCCCAACGTCGCTCGCCAGCGGCTTTGCCAGGGGAACCAGCGTCGCCGCCTCCCACACATACGTCTTGCAGCTCCCTCCTGTCACAAGGAAGCGCCCGTCCACCTCTGTTTCAATTGTGCCCCGCCGGGTTCCTTCCCCGAATTCCTGGGTTTTGCAGAATATGTCCACCATCCGGCCCGACGCGTCGTAAAATGCGCAGGTCAGCATCAGAGGCGCGGCGAGGGCAGAAGGCTTCTCAAAATCCGCCTTCACCTTCGCCTTCCCTTCTCTCGGCAATTCTGAAATTACCGCATCCTCCAGAGTTGTATAATACGGCCCGGACGCCGTCAGCTTCTCCGCCTCTACAAAGCCGGGGACAAACGCGGTAAATTGCTTTTCAGCAGGCTCCGCACCGTCCTTTTCGATTTTTGCGGTCAGAACCACTTCCCGGTCGGTTTCCTGCTGTGTGACTGCGCCGCCGCTGCTGATGACCTCCGGCGCGCTGGAAGTCCACGTCACCGCCGTTCCGTTGTCGCCCGAAACCGGAAGCGGAAGGTCCCGCGTGACCTGCGACAAATCCCCCAGGTCCAGCGATGCTTCCGTCACCGCCACAGAAGACTGCGCATCGTTTTGATAGACCTTCAAATCATCCACATACAGGCTGCCGTGCCAGCCGAGATTCAGCGAATTCAGCGTCAGGCTGCCGACATCCGCGGCTTCTGCGCTCATCATGGCCACGTTGCTGTAAAGCGGCTTTGTGAAGTCGTCGAGATAGACGTTCATAGTGTGGTTTACTGTGTCGCACTCGATTTTAAAGTGATACCAGCGCTCTCCCGTGACCGGGCTGCCGCTTGCGACAATCCCTCTGCCCGGCGCCTTCATGGCAAGCGCGGCGTTCGGGTACGCACTGTTGTTATAGTAAAATTCCATGCTCACAATGCTTTTCTCCGCCGAGTCGCCCAGCGTTACCGAACAATAGCCCGTGTCGCTCGCCTTAACCGCGCGGATTTTAAAATCCGCAACCACATTTCCGCGCATCGGAGTCCAGGTTTTCGTGGCATATACATATTGATTGGCTGCGGAAGCCGCGTCTTTGTACAGGCGGTAGCTTTTGTCATATGCCGACGGTTCCTCCGAGATGCCCGCCGTATTGCCGCCCGAAATTCCTTTCAAGGCCCAGTCCGCCGTCGTGCCGGAATTGAAGCTCTCGTAGAAAACATTCGGCTCCGCCGCGCCCGCCGGCATAACTGGTATGCCAAAAATCAGCAGTGCGGCAAACACACAAAGCAAGCTTTTTATCCGTTTCATGTTTCATCCTCCCATTTCCGTCGTTTGGAACCGGTTTGGTTCTTTTTTATTCTAGCATATGCTGCATCGGCCCGTAAACCATCACCTTCTGCCTGCACCTTCATTTTTCGCCATCTTCCGCGCCTGTCCCCTTGTGCTTGGGATTTTCACAACGCAAAGCGGAACCTCTGCGGACAACGAACAAACCATCGGCAATCCCCTCCGCCGGCTCCATTCGCGTTCCGGCGGGTGCACAGGCTCTTGGCATGGCGCCCCTTCGCTTTCCGGCGCCTCTATCCCATGCCGCGGCCAAGCCTTCGGGATGGGCTGTGGATGGCTCCGCCGCGCTTTTCAATCCGGTCACAGCGCGCAAAACGCCGCATGTCCAGCCGTTCTTCCGGATGGCCGCACACCAGGCGCGGCGCGATGCGCGTTTCCGCACAGCGCAAAATTCTCATTCCACCGAACTGGCCCGCCTGCTTATGGCCTGTCCGACAGCGTAATATATTCAGACAGGATGCCCGCCTTCTTCATTTCAGACGCTACAAAATTGGCAACCCACGCGGCGCCGCCCTCGCTGATGTGCGTCGGGTCGCGCCCTTTGTCGCGCAGCGTCAGGTTGTTGTGGGCGTCCAACTGTTCCTGCGTGAGAATGCCCCGCTCCACCAGGCGGAACAGCCAGTAGTTGTCCTGCGCCTCTGTGAGGTTTGCGTCGAGCTGCGCCCGAAGCGGCGTATCCGTGTCGGCGCAGAACACGCCGTTTTCTTCCGCAACCTCCATCATGGCTTTTGGATAATCGCCGTGTTCGTTATGGTCGGTTCCGCGCGGCGGCTGCACAACGAACAGCGGAGTCGCGCCAACCGCACGGGTTTCATCGATATATTTCTGCAAATATTCCTTGTATTCCGCAATCGGCATCGACGTGCTGTTGTCGTTGTGGACAAAGCCCACCACCAGATAGTCTCCTGCGCGGATTTTCCGTTTAATATGGCCATATCCCGTCGGGCCGTACGTCCCGTCAGGCGAGCGGTCCATCTCATAAAAGGACTTTGTCGTGCTGCCGCCCCGCGCGTAATTCTGCACCTCTACCTCTTCGGAGTCGAACAGGGCGGCAAACGGAACGCCCCACCCCTGCTGGGGATAGTCGGCTTCTTGCGTATAGGGGCGCATAATCGAATCACCCGCCATATAAATGTTAATTTTCAGTTTCACTTCCACCGCCGGGCAGAGAGGCTGCGTGGTGTCCAGGCTGTCAAGAAGCATAACCTTCGTTGTGGTCCCGGCCTTCTGTGCAAAGGATTGCGCTGTAAAGCTTGTGATTCCCGCTTCCAGTGCAATTTCCTTTTGCAGCTCCACATCGAGCAATGTTCCGTCCTGGTTGTCATAAGAGGCAAACAGCAAATCCGCCGTCCGTCTTTCCGGCGAAACGATTGTCGCCGTCATCGTATTTTCGTAATATGACAGGCTTACGCCTCCCAAAAGTGCGTATTTCAGCACATATCCCCCGTTTGTCATGTAATTCGGTACTTCCGGATATGTCTCAATCGGTTCTGGGTTGTTTGTGCGGTTTGTGATGGTATAGATGTCCTTTGTCACGTATTCATACGCGTCCGAGTCCGGATAAACGTAAACCGTCAGCTTGGAAAAATCGGAAATGCCGCGGAACCAGACGCCGTCCGCCGTATAGTTGATATGTGTCCGGTCAATAACAGCAGACTTGGCAACAATGACGCTCTCCAGCGCTGTGCAGCCAACGAACAGCTGTGAGCCCAGTTTTCCTATTCCCTCCTCGAACTTCACGTGCCGGAGCCCCAGGCAGTTTTGGAAGGCCCTCGCCGCCACCGTCCCGACTGAGCCCGGAACAGTCAGCGTTTCGAGCGATTGGCAGCCCGACAGCGCATACATGCCGATGGTAGTTACAGAGGATGGAATTTCTAAGTCTGTCAGCGCCACCATGTTTGCAAAGCAGTTTTTCCCCAGGGAACGGACGCCTTCCCCCAGCACGATTTTTGTAACCTTGGCCTGATACACCGCCCACGGCTGGGCGGAAGCGTTGGAATAATCCGGCACGGCGCCCTCTCCGGCAAACGCGAGCGTCCCCGTCGCGGCCGTGTAGGTCCAGCTGAGGCTTCCGGCAGTCCCCGCTCCGTCCTTTTCGCTCGGGTCGCCCTCGTCGCCGCCGCCTTCGCCCAGCGCCTCATATTGCAGGGTATAGCCGCCCGCCGTCATGTAGTTCGTAGTACCGTTCGGGAGCGGTTTGATGTTGTAGATATTCACGGTGTCGTCCCGTTTCTGAACATAGGTGTAGCCATTCACTTCCGTTGCCGCCGTGCCGTAGTCCAGCGTGTCTTTGTACACTGTGACCTTCAGTTTGTCAAAGTTCGCGCCGCGGAACAGGTTGCCGTCCTGCGAGTCGCTTTGTCCGGTCGTTCTAATCTTCGCGCTTTTTGGAATGACCACGTGTTCCAGATTCGAACAGCCGAGGAAAACCTGCGTGACAATCGTCTTGACGCCCTCTTCCATCACCACGGTTTTCAGGCTGGTGCAGCCGGAATATTGGCGGCTGGCGACGGTAGTGACATTGCCTGGAATGGTGACCTCCTCCAGTGCGGTACAGTTCTCAAATGCGTATTGCAAAAATGCCAGCTGATTGGTGGGATATGTAACATTTTTCAAAGCCGACATCCCGCTGAAACAGCGCTGTCCGACCGTGGTAATCCCCTCGCCGATGACGAGTGTCTCCGCCGCAGCGTTGTGAGCCGCCCACGGCTGTCCTCCAGACGTCATATTCGGCATCGCCCCCGCGCCTGAAATGGTGAGCGTTTTCGTTTCGGAGTCGTACTCCCAGGTAAACGCGTCGTTCTTGCCGAAATTGCCGCTTGTAATCTCTGCTGATGCTGTCATTGACAGAATCCCTGTCAGAATAAACGCAGCCGCGAACACGGCCGCTAGC
>CABSKZ010000180.1 GCA_902478395.1 uncultured Eubacteriales bacterium
GTTTCCAACAACACCTTAAACGTTCAAATTTCAACAATATTCCAACTTTCTAAACTCCCGCATTGATTCATAGGATATCAGCGTAAATCAGCATATATCGCAGATTTTGATGCTGAAAATGTTGTTAAAATCTATTGTAAATTTACAGTTCTCCGCAGCATCGCCGTCGCTTCTTCTCTCGTGATGAAAGAACCGTATCTTTTATTGCCGTCGTGATCTCCCTGGATAATGCCGTTTTTCTCCGCCCACTTTCGGTCTTCCTCCGACCAGTCACGTGGAGGCTGTGCTGCACGTTCTTCCAGATACTTGTCCACCATCTTGTTAAACTGTTCCTGTGTCATCTCTTCCTCCTTCTCTGCCAGATAGCTCTCATACTTATTTCCAAATCCGAAACTTGTGACCGTCCGAGTTTTAGATTTCTGAAACTCCTGAAACAACACTTTCGTCGCTCGCACATCGACATGACAGAACAACGAGATCGGATAATACCCGCAAGCATGTTTACCAACCGACTTTATATGCTGTTCCATCCACGCAGCGACTGCAAATGGCGGAACCCCCTGTACCCGAATATCCGCGGCAGTGCCTTTCACATGCTGTGAATTAGATGCACCGCCAACGCGCTTATTGTGCGTCGGTGTTCGGTAAGCCGAATTGATCGTCACTGCTCTGCCGAACGCATCGCGGATCTGCTGCAAAAGATTCACAAGGTCTGTATCAATCAAAATCTTATCGCTGCCGTCTTTACAGCGAAACTCTCTGACGCGAAAATCTTTCGTCAGCTGCTTTTCTCCGTCTCTCACGAGGCTGTATGTTTTTACTGACATAACCTCACCTCCCGATTATGCTGTTGTTCTTCCCAGAAGTTGCGCTAATACCGGAATCACGCTGTCATAGTAAACCCAGGTATCTACCTCCTTGTTGCTGTATTCCGATTTACTCCGATAATATTCACCATATTCAGAGACTTTCAGCCCGTGCAGATTTGCGAGCCTTCCGACTTTATTCGCAGAGATGCCGAACAGTTCCCCGATCTCCTTTGCAGAATGAGTTTTCTGGTGTGATTTTGGTAACGAAAGGACAGGTTCACCTGCCAGCACTTCAGCAGCTTTCGCGACGAGGATGTTTTTGTATTCTCTCGAAAGGGTATCAACATTCATAAGCTTCAGGAACTGATCTGACATTCTTGTTCTTGCATTCATCAGCCGCGCTTCTGCATTTTTTCTCTTACTCTCATCACTCTGCTGGGAACACTTTCCGAAATAAGTTCCCGTTCTGCGGATCGCTGGTAACACCTCTGAAGTTACCCAGCGTTTGAACTTTTTCGCCGTCGGCAGCTTGCTGGATAAGATCAGGCTGTAGAGACCGGACTCGTTGATGACGGTCAATCCACGATTCGGAATATCTAAGGTGGTATTTTGCCCCTTTTGAAGAATCTGTTTATCCTCTGTATCTACATGGTCACTAATTGCCGACTTAGAATCCGAATACCCCAACGCTTCAGCTACATCTTTTCCAACAAACCACGGTTCCCCGTCCTTTTCGATCGCTCTGATCCGTCCAAACTCCTGATTCTCAAAAATTTTAAGTTTATTCATTTCATCTACCTCCTGATTTCCTGCACGAAAAAAGAAGCCTTTCGGCTCCCTCTGAAATTTCCTTGATTAAGTTCTTTCTACGTGGTAATCTAAATATAGATAAAAAAGGTGCTACCGGCAAACGGTTAGCCCGGAATGTTTAGTTTAAGAAATAAACCGCAGTTTTCGGGGCTGGCGGTTTATTTCTTTTTTGTGATGGTGTATGTAACAAATACGAGATTGACAATAAGAGCCGCAAAGGCTATGACTTCTCCCGTTGTCATACGCACCACCCCCTCTCGCGAGGGCTAACCGCCTGACCGTGCTTGTAGCACCTTGTCCTTATTTTACCATAGACCTATATCAACCGCCATATTATTCCTCCAGCTCCGGCAACCCTGCGACACTGGTCAGCAGAGACAGGATCCCGGCCAACGCCGAAGCAGATGCTACTGCTAACCAATTGACCTCGGACAGCAGAACCGATGCACCGATTGTGGCGATTGCCGTCTGAGCGATCGTCTTTACTGCTCTTATTCCTGCAGCTTTCCACCATTTTTTTGTCATTTCAGTTTTCACCTCTTTTAATTTCTGTTTAATATAATGTAGGAATTTGAAACCTTATTAAAAAAAATCGACCACTTTTTTAATAAGGCGACCGATCTATACCTGCTCCGCTAATTTTTCCCTTTCGTAATCGCGAAAGGCCGCAATCGCTTTGTTGTACTGCTTCAATCCTTCGTCAATTTCTCCATTCGTTCTGCCATATTTGAGTGATACCGCTGTAGCGCAGGAGAGATCCGCGGTAGCCGCTAAAAGGTTAAGTTTTACGACCTCGCTCTTTTTTCGTTCTTCTTCCCTTTTGTCTGCAGCTTTATCCCGTTTATTTTGCTGTCTGCCAAAAATCGCAAGTACAATACCGCTCAAAAGAGCAGGCAGGGCAGACCACGCAATCTGTGTAAGCATGTCCATTATTTGCCCAGTGCCTCCACAATATTTTTCAGCGGATTCTCACGGCAGAGATCTCGGAATTCTTTGCTCTGTTCCATCAATTCTTTTGATCTTGTCAGGTGATGATTGGTGATGTACATATCAACAGCCACGCCCACATCGACATTCTGTACCAGACAGATTTCACGGACCTCTTTCGCATGTTTCACGAAAGTATTTGTTTTTGCAATTTCCTTATAGTTTCTTTCCATGTTAAACCTCCATTTCTGCCGGTGCGCCCGGCTCTTCCGCTGTTACTTCTTCCCATGATGCCGGCAGTTCCTTCGGGCTATGTACCGTGTTGGCTGCCGTGCATCGATATGTTTTCCCCTCAAATAAACAGCACTCGTCGACCTGATACATGCCGCGAGTGCCTTGAGGGGTTACATATTCTTTTGCTGTTGCTGGATCCGTCGTATGACAGATGTCCCAAAGACTGACCGCTTTATCCGGAATCCAGTCTGGCTGATCTGTTGCGTCATGCACCTGCCACAGCTTGTACACCTGATCTTTGTATTTGTACGGCGTACCGATCGGTACGCCGGTGAAATCCCGCTGCCGCCACGTCGGAATCTGTTCTTCTGCCGCGATCAGAGCTGTACCATCGGCATTACCATTTACTGACTTTTTTGCCAGTGCTGCGGCATCTGCGGCGCCCTGTGCGCGCATAGCGTTTAAAACGATTGTTTTGCTATCCAACAGACTCAACCCCCTCTCTGTAGGCATCTGCGAGTGCATCCCACGTCACCGGTTCTGTTTCCGCCTCTGGATCTGGATCTGGAGGAAGAGATGCCTTCCATTTTTCCCACGCTTCCGTTTTTGGAGAGATGCCGGTCACCTGGGTTCCGTCGTGTTCTATCAAAACGAAACCGTTATATTGAAAAAAGACCTCTAAAAACTCTTCTGAAATAACAAGCAAACCTTCTGCATAGTTGCTCTGCGGAGCAGGATATGCGCCGCTGCTGTTGGGATTCTTCCTGATATACAAAGCACACCTCCTAACCTATCGCTATGTACAAATATTTTGTATTGTTAGCATTCAGCTGCGCATCGGCGTTCTTCCCTGACCAAGATGCCGATGTTGATGACCACACTATTTCGGCAAGAGCATTGCTGTTTCCGTCGGAGCTTTTTGCATTAAACGCTGTACTGCCGTATAAAGCGATCATGCCTGTGTCTGATATGGACGATCCTTCCAACTTACCAGCTGAAGGTCTTATAATAAGTAGCTTCGGGACGAAATTAAAAGTTAGTGTGTTTGGATTTGAAGCACCATACGTTCCTGTACCGGTATATTCTCCAGTCTCTATTTTTACTCCGTTGCCGACGTAATTTCCTAATAAGTCTACTAACCGATATTCGATACTCTTAGTTATCTCTGACTTATAAACACCGTAAATATTAGAAGCATTAAGTCCTGCCGGGAAGAGGGAGACGGTTGGACCGTCCTCCGGATACATAGTAACCAAAACTACATCAGAACTAAAATATACACTTTTAATCTCGACGGTATTTGTTTTTGGGTCTACAATCCAAAAATCTGTACCATTATCGAGAAATATTAGAGCTTTTCCAGCAGATGCTCCTATACGATAGATATCACCTGTACTATCCGAAGTATATAATCGATCGCTCCAAGAGCCTGCGGAAATGTTATATACTGAAACAGCGGGTTTTTTTCCAGTATAAAAGCCACTCCAACACATAACAATATAGCCACCTACATGTATACATCCATGAACAGTATCGTCAGAGTTCATGTTTGGAGGTCGAGTAAGATTTGTCTTAGAACTTTCAGGATCTCCTGTAGTGTAACTAATTTGGACAGAGCCTTCCGTGCGCCACTCGACGTATACTCCGTCATTGTATGATGCCTCTTTACTGGATCCAAAACTACTTTTTGAAAAAATTAAGTCGCCGCCCGATTTTGTAATTTTTATAGCAGTGTAACCTGCAGAGTATTCATCTGCTGCAAATATAAACCCCCAATCATCATTCCCGATTACTCTCTTATTTCCGCCTATTCGGTCATCGCCGCTTAGATTCCAATCAAGAGTTTTTTCTGTCCAATTTATACCATCTTTCGATATCAAAATTACAGGATCAGACTCTGTTCGGCTATTAGGTATTATAAAATGCCCGCATACATAACCCATATAACCAAATACTTCGGAAGAATAGTCCCAAGGAGTACTAACTGGGTTCATCGTCTCGCAGTAATCATCCGAATAGTATATTCTATCACTGCTATCTCCGCCCATACGAGCAATCACTCTACCCTTACCGTCGGACGTTATTTGTCTAAAAAGCTCGTCACCATAATTGTTGGTTACATAAGAATAAGTATCCCAAATGCCAGACTCTATTTCGCTTTTCTCCCCGAAAATAGCTCTTTTCCTCTCGGCGCCAAGAATTTTAAACATATCGTCTGGAACCGCCGTATCAGTAGGTTTCTCATATAACTCCGCCGTATCATCGTTTAGCAAAGTTGCCTTATTTAAAGGTGTGCCAGCCTCAACAGGCTCATCCGCTCTCTCAATCGTCGCATAATACGGCGCGCCCCCATTTTCTGGGGTAACGTAAACACGCCCCGGATATTTTGGTACTCTATCTTTCATTTTCAAGCCTCACTTTTCTACCAAGATCGTTACTCGTTTTTTTACAATCTCTCCCGCGATCTCGAATGTAAACTCCATTGTATACCCTCCTGCGACCGGCGGCTCAAGCATACAGATCAAATCATTTCCGCTGACAGTCGGTGTGCCTGAGGCGATTACCTTTCCGCTACGCATCAACTTATATTTTGGATTCCGAATCGTAAAATCCTGCCCACCTGCAGTAATACGTACTGTCAAACGTCTACGCTCACCTATAAGCATGTTCACTGTATTCATGATTATCACCTACCATCTCCCGCACAGTTCACAGCGGATGATCTCCGCGCGGATATCCGTAAGACTACAATCCGCATCATAATCTATCAAACTGCTTTCCGTCGCATAGCGAATCACCTTAACACGCACACACATATTTGACGTATCGACAGCAAACAGGACGGTAGCCATGTAACTGATATTGCCGGCCTCATCTTCCGCATACAGTTCTGTGACGTATTCTCCGTCCACATCTGCGGGGACTGTAGTTTCCCACAGCCCCGTATCGATATTCGGAGTAAATACCACATCCTGATTATCTACCGCACCAAACACACGCTTGACCATCAGTCGGTTACCTCAACACTGATGACAAAAGTCTTTCCAGCATCTACCGGATTCGGTGTTATCGTTACGGACTGGAAGACCGGCGCACCAGTATCAAGCGTCACATGTCTCGTTACCGTCGTGCTCTTGCCTGCAAAATCAGTAGCAATAATTGTAATTGTGTTCTCTCCGCTGTTAAGTGTGATGGTAGTGGAGAAAGCACCTTCTGCTCCAACTTCGACAGGATCGGAATTGATAGTCAATGTCACCGGTGATGACGTCGCATCATTTGTCGTACCAGAAACCGTGATAGTAGCCTGATTCGTTACAAGACCTTCTTCCGGC
>CABSKZ010000181.1 GCA_902478395.1 uncultured Eubacteriales bacterium
AATGATGATTCAATGTTCTCAAAAGCGAACGCGTTTGGCGTTCGGGCGGCGGAAACGCTGCCGTTCATCAGAACCTTTTGAGATTATTATATCATATCCTTCACCGCGTCGTATACATTATCCACGCCTTCTTGAAAATCTGTCCGGTTCACTACCACCACATCCGCATATTTCCGGTACAGGCCATTCCGTTCGGAATACATGCGGTAGAGCGTGTCCGTCCTTCCCTTAAGCATCGGGCGCTTTTCCAGCTTCAGATTTTTCTTGATATCCTCCACAGACCGGTTAATATACACGACAACAGCATTTTTTTTCAAATACTTCATATTTTCGGGGCGTGTTACAACGCCGCCTCCGGTGGAGATAATTGTCCCGCCGTATTTGGACACTTCCTTTGCCGCTTTCGTTTCCAGCGCACGGAAAGCCTGTTCCCCGCCCTGCGAGAAGATGTCGGGAATCGGTTTTCCCGCCTTCTGCTCAATCCATTTATCCATATCGACAAACGGCATTTTCAAACGGTAGGATAGGGCCAGGCCAACGGTTGTTTTTCCACAGCCTGTCATTCCAATCAATACGACGTTCTTTTTCCGCTTCAAGCTCATTCCTCCACACACTGTTTTCTGCTGTACTGTTTTATCTCCCGATATAGTTTCCCAGGACGCGCACCCATGTGCAGTCCTGCCGAACCTTTTCCAATGCCTCCGCAACCTTTGAATCGCCCAGATTGCCGCTGAAATCAATATAGAACAGGTATTCGAAATTTTTGTCCGGCAGCGGACGGGACTCGATGTGGAGCAGATTCAGCTCCGCCTCGGAGAAGCGGGAAAGCAACCGGTACAGCGTTCCGCTGCGGTGCGGCAGGGTGAATGCAATGCTGATTTTATCGGCCCCTTCCTCACTTTCGCGGTGTTGGCTTAGAATAACAAACCGCGTATTGTTCTTGTGTTTCCGGTTAATATTCTCCGCCAAAATTTCCAGCCCATACAGTTCTGCGTTTCTGTGGCTCGCAACAGCGGCTTTTGTCTTGTCGCAGGACTCGGCAACATATTTTGCCGCAATAGCCGTGTTGTAATATGGCACCAGCTTAACATCGGAAAGAGCGTTTAAAAACTCACTGCTTTGTGAAAGGCCCTGCTGATGCGAGTACACCTCTTTGATATCGGAAAGCTGCGCACCAGGAACAGCCAGCAGGCAATGATTGATATCCAGCACCACTTCCCCCACGATATACAACCCGCTGTGTGCCAAAAGGTCGAGCGTGTCGTCCACCGCACCGGTGGAGGTGTTTTCCACTGGAAGGACGCCGTAATCCGCTTCGCCGCTTTGCAAACGCGCAATTACCTCCGGGAAGGTGGTCACATTCTCCACTTGTTCCACGTCTCCGAAAAATCTGCGCATGGCCTCCTCACTGTAAGAACCCGGCACACCTGGGTACACCAGTCGCGGATTTTCGATTTCCAGCGCCGCCATTTCCGCCGACTCCGGCACGATACCGCGCTGCAAACGGCGGGAAAGTGCCATCAGGTCCTCAAAAAATTCTCCTGCCGCTTCTCTATATGCGGGGTTTTCCACCTGTCCGGTGCGGGACTTGATGACCTGCTTCTCCCTCTCCGCGTTCAGCACCGGAAGACCGTGTTCCCGTTTATATTCACCCACCCGGCGCGCCGCATCCATCCGTCGTTCAAACAGGCGCACCAGCTGGCTGTCAATTTCATCTATTTCTTTCCGGTAATTATCGAGCATAGGTTTTTGCCTCCAGGTATAAATCAGTGATGACAATAGCCGCGGCCGCTTCCACTACACACACTGCGCGGTGCGCGATGCATGGGTCATGCCTGCCTCGCACGCGTGTTTTACAGGCTTCGGCGTTGCTAAAGCGGACTGTATCTTGCTCCATCCCGATAGACGGTGTGGGCTTAATTGCCGTGCGAAACACAATGGGCATTCCGTTGGTAATGCCGCCATTGATACCGCCATTGTTGTTGGTCGCCGTACGGATTATGCCCTTCTCCAAAATAAAGGGGTCGTTCGCCTCGCTGCCATTCATTTTTGCGATTGCAAATCCCAGTCCAAATTCCACACCCTTGACAGCTGGTACAGAAAACAGCATAGAGGCAAGCCGACTCTCCACCGACTCAAAAAATGGAGAACCAATACCGGCCGGAACACCGCACACGGCACATTCTACTACGCCGCCTACCGAATCCCCTGCCTGTTTTGCGGTAAGAATCGCTTCTTTCATTGGCCCGATAACTGCTTCCTCCAGCACAGGCAGCTCCCGCTCTCTGACCTGCTCTGCCAACGAAATGTCCGGGCCGCAAAGGTCAAACTCTGCGTCATGCACATCCTTCACACTCGCAAGGTGGGCAAAAACAGCAATGCCCTGCTCCTTTAGATACTGTTTGCAGAGTGCGCCGGCGAACACCAACGGTGCAGTCAGGCGGCCGGAAAAGTGGCCGCCGCCCCGAAAGTCGTTCCAGCCGCCATACCGCAGCTTTCCGGTGTAGTCAGCATGCGAAGGGCGGAGCAAGTCCCTGTCATAATCCTGTGAACGGGTATTGGTGTTATCTATCACGGCACAAAGCGGCGTTCCAGTCGTCCGGCCCTCAAAAAATCCACTTTTGATGTGCGGCGTGTCCGCTTCCTTCCGGGGCGTGGACATGCTGTCCCGCCCTGGCGCGCGGCGCGCCATCTCCGCGTTGATAAACTCCATATCCAATTTCACTCCGGCAGGAAAGCCATCCACGACCACGCCGATGGATTCGGAATGTGATTCTCCAAACAACGTTATTTTGAGAATCTTCCCATATGTATCAGCCACGAATGCACCCTCCCAACCGTTGATAATCCTCCCAAAAGTTACCGTAAGACTTTCTGACGCATTCCGCGCCCTGTATTGTCACCGCACCGGAGCAGGCTGTTGCTGCTATGGCAAGCGCCATTGCAATCCGATGGTCGTTGTGCGCACAGGTCACGCCGCCTGTCAGATTCGTTTTTCCCGTAATAATCAATTCGTCCTCGTGTTCTACAATTTCCGCACCGAGTTTTCGCAGCTCCTGCGTGGTGGTATGAAGCCGGTCGCTCTCCTTAATACGAAGACGCTTCGCATTGGTCAGCCGGGTGACGCATTCCGCCTGTGTCGCAAGCACCGCAAGGACCGGCACGAGGTCCGGAATCTGGCTGACGTCAATCTCCATTCCGGCAAGCGGCGTTCCCATTTTTTTGATAATCGGGAGAATCTCCCGGTCGCCTTGCAGAGAATCCTCCCGCAAACCGGTTAGCGCAACCCTGCTTCCGAGCGCGTTCGCGACGAAAAAAAACGCCGCCTGGGAGTAATCGCCCTCCACCGCGCAGTTGTGCGGCTGGTACCGCTGTCCTCCCCTAATACGGAATTCCGCGTTGTCCGCATTTTCAATCTCTATTCCAAAGGCGGCAAGCGCCTGAATGGTCATGTCCACATACCCTGCCGACTCCAGCGGCGTGGTAAGAAGAATCCTGCTGTCGGCCCCCACAAGCGGAAGCGCAAACAACAGGCCCGTAATAAACTGGGAACTAATATTCCCGGCAAGACGGTATGTCCCACCGCGCAGCTTCCCGTCAAACGTAACCGCGCCGTTTTCTTTTTTTACCGTGATTCCATCCTGCCCACACAGTTCAAAATATGGTTCCAATGGCCGTTCCATCAGCCGCCCGCTCCCTGTGAAGGTACAAGTCCTCCCCCCTGCAAGGGCGACCGGAATTAAAAAACGGATTGTCGAGCCAGATTCCCGGCAATCAATGTTTAATGCTTTTTCTGTGTGGAATATCGCGCTTCCATCGCACGTGGCTGTCGCTTTGGAAACCCCGATGCTGCTTCCCAGCGCGCGCATCGCGCCGATGGTCGCGGAGATGTCTTCCGACAGGCTCAAATTGTCTACTACGCTTCTGCCGCTGGCAAGCGACGCACAAATAAGCAAACGGTGCGCCATGCTCTTTGACGGCGGAACCTCCAGGCTACCGCTTAGTTTTCTTGGGGTAATTGTAATTGTTCTTTCCATATGCCTTCTTCCCGTCAGGTAACAATGGGGCGGCTGTGCCGCCCCACCATCCATAAGATTCTATTCTTTTGGAACCGTTTCCCAGTCTTTGAGAAATTTCTGAATGCCAATGTCTGTCAGCGGGTGCTTGAGCATCTGCATAATTACTTTATAAGGAACAGTTGCAAGGTCTGCACCAGCCTTTGCCGCCTCAATGATATGGCGCGGGCCGCGGGTGCTTGCAGCAATAATCATCGTTGGAATGTCATGGATTGCAAAAATGTCCGCAATGTCGCGTACCAGCTCCATGCCGTCCGTTCCAACATCGTCTACCCGGCCTAAGAACGGACTGACATACGTTGCGCCTGCACGGGCCGCCATCAGCGCCTGCGCTGCGGAGAAAATCAGCGTCACATTGGTATGGATGCCTTCCGCCGCTAAGACCTTGACTGCCTTCAGGCCCTCTTCAATGAACGGAATTTTCACAACGATGTTTTTGTGGATTTTCACCAACGCGTGAGCTTCCTTTATCATGCCCTCGTGTTCCAGGCTGACAACTTCTGCGCTGATTGGGCCGTCCACGATTTCCGTGATTTCTTTAATGACTTCCTTGAACACCCTGCCTGACCGGGCAATGAGCGACGGATTGGTTGTTACCCCGCAAATTACGCCCATGTCCCATGCGTTCCGGATTTCCTCCACGTCTGCTGTGTCAATAAACATTCTCATTTTCTGTTCCTCCTTATCCAGCGTTGCCAGAATATCTGACACAACGGCATTAACATCCTCGTCTGTCAATGTTTTTTCCTCTGATTGGAGCGTGAGCGAATACGCCATTGACTTTTTCCCCGCAGGGACCTGTTTTCCCTGGTATACATCAAACAGCTTCAGCCCCGCGAACAGATTTTTTGCCTTTTTCTTCATAATTTCTTCGATATCGGCAGCCAACACCGTCTCATCCACCAACAGCGCTAAATCGCGCACTACGGCCGGATACTTCGGCAACGGTTTATATCGGCGGTCCGTGGTTGCCACGGCAATCAGTCGGTCAAAATTCAGCTCCGCAACGTAAACTTCGCTGCTTACACCGTAATTGTCGCATACCTGCGGATGAATCTGCCCCAAAATCCCAACCTGCTCACCGGCAAGATACAGCCCAGCCGTTCTTCCCGGATGGAAGCTCGGATTGTCCTTCACCGGCAGGTAACGGCATTTTGAAATACCCAATCCTTCCAGCAATGCTTCTATGATACCTTTTAAATCGTAGAAAACACAGCCGCCGTACATGCCGATAGTCACACGCTGCTCCTCCTTCGGGAGGGGTTCCCCTTCTTGCGGAAGATAGACGCGCGCAAGCTCAAACAGGCGCGCACTGTCCGCCTTAAAGTTGTTGTTGCGCGCCAATGTTTCCATCATTGAGGCAATGGATGTCGTGCGCATAATCGAGTTTTCCTCACCTAACGGATTGGTGATTTTCACCGCATTCCGGAGCGGACTTGTTTCTTCCACATATAGTTTATCAAAAATATTCGGATTCGTAAAGCTAAAAGTGATAATTTCATATAATCCACATGCGGTAAGAAGTTTTCTCGTCAAATCCTCCATCTTCTGCGGGAAGGTTTTCACACCCTCGACCTGTGCCCCGCGCAGCGGCGTGGACGGAATTTTATCGTATCCATAGATGCGGGCAATTTCCTCTGCAACATCCGCGAAACCCTCTATATCAGCGCGGAAACTCGGCACGATGACCTCGTTTTCCCCAACGAAGAATCCAAGCTCCTGCAAGGTTTTTTCCATGTCCGCCCTGCTGATATCGCACCCTAAAAACCGGTTGATTTTCTCCGGCTCGAACGGCAGATGGCGCGGCGGTTCAATTTCTCCCTTGATATCAATCCAGCCGTCCACAACTTCGCCGCAGCCAAGCTGTTCCACCAGTTCGCAGGCTCTAAGGAGAGCCGGCTCGGTGTTGTTCGGGTCCAGCCCTTTTTCATACCGCGCGGAACTTTCCGTCCGCAATCCCAACTTTTTCGCGGTTCTGCGCACGCTCGTTCCGAAGAAATTCGCAGACTCAAACAGAATCGT
>CABSKZ010000182.1 GCA_902478395.1 uncultured Eubacteriales bacterium
TCCCGCAGAGTTTCCGTATATGTACGCTTTCCTTCTCTGTTGGCCAGGTTCTTGGTAAACTGCGCCCCCTGCTGCCAGTAGGTAATTGCGTAGCTCTCCGTACCGTCGTCCAGCAGCACCTTCGTTTTTTTATCAAATACGCAGAAGTGTGTGTTTCCTTCATTATAATAGGCGCTGTCCGCGTCGGCAATGGTGACCACCAGAACGTCCGCCTCAAACAGCTCGTTTACGTTATAGCCCTCCACCATGTAGAGGTTATCATTGATAAAAAATTGTATTTCAAGAACATCATACGCATTGTCGTCCGCATTGTCCTTGTCCTCCGGCACAGCAAATATCACACCGGTATCACTGACAGTCAACACGCCGCCGAAACTGAATATGGAGCTGCCCTTGCACTGTCTGGTGGCCGGCTCGACATCGCGCTTCAGTTTGCTGTGTTCTTCAGACGGGGTATAGATTTTCAAAATTTGGCCTTCTGTATTTTCCATATATGCAATGACCTGACGGATTGGTTTTGCGTTTCCCCTGTCATACAGGTATTGGTAAAACGCCGTTCCAAAGGCCTGCGCCAGAGACTCCTGTTTCACCATTTTATCATTCACATAAAATTTATCAGCTGCGGCGTATATCACCTTTTCCCCGCTGGTATTCATAATCTTAAACTGTACCTCTGCACGGACGCCTTCCGCCTTTAAGTCAACATCAATCAGATAACCATAGAGAAGCTCAGACGTATTTTCATCGAACAGGCAGATTTTTCCGTCCAGTCCGATATAGAAGGTATAGGCCATGCCCGCGACGATGTTCTGGCTTGCAATACCGCTCGCCGCATCGTATTCCTTACCGTCGACGGCGACGGACAAATTCCCTGCCTCGGTAACCGTTCCCGTAACGCTGTTGAGTACATGAATATTCCGATAGGTAATACCGTCTGCCGCATTTACCTCGGCAAGCGCAACCGCAGAATTGGAAACGACCTCGCCGATTGTTGTCGGTTCCCCTGTCGAGGTGAAGAAGTTGACCTCTAAATCGTCCCGGTCACCATCCAAATCCAATTCTGTTCCGTCTTTGAGAAACAGGCTTTTGGTTCCGGACGCTCGGACCAGATGATATTCATAATTGTTAATCCAGACGACCTCATTCAGGCCGTTTGCGGGAAGGACGACTTTGACAGAGCCGGAATCTATCTGGAACAGGCTGTCAATTTTATCTGCGTCAGAAATGATATAGCCATTATAAATGAATTTTGCCGAACTGGAAATTTCTTGTTTTTTCACTTTTAAATTTTCATCGAGATAGGCAAATCTGGTGGTTGTGCACTGGCCCTCTTCAATATGGTCCGCATCCGCCTCAACAATCTCGTTGTTTTTGTTGATGCTGTAATACAAAAGCTCTGGCATTTCGTTGCCGCCCGCATCATGGTAGTAATAGTCCACAGAGTACGCCAGAAGCTCTTTTCCTGCTTTTACGCCATCCGCCAGCGTATATGCCACATCGTCAATTTTCACATATCCGGTCTGTTTATTGATAGTCCGGAGTAAGTCTAAATCGCCCACTGCAGTAAATTGTCCGCTGGCCTTATAGATATCGAAATGCTCCGTCAGGATATTGACACCCTTCGATACGTTTCCTGTGATGTTCCCTTCATCGTCGATACCCGACGCTGCCGCCAAATCTACGCTCAAGGCGTTGTATACCGCCAGCAAAATATCGCCGCGGCAGATTTTACTTTCCGTCGATATATTTTTATAGATGCCCAGTGAAACCGCAATTGAAACATAGGACTTTGACCGCGCCATATTTCCATATCCCAGAAGTACAGCTAGCCCCTGTGATACCTCTTCCAGCGTGACAGCCTCGTCGGGCCTGAAGTATTTATCGCTGCCCGACATCAGCCCCTGTGTACAGACAATATTGATTGCATCTTTTGCCCAATAATCCGACTTCACATCAAAGAAATACACGTCGCTGCTGCTGATGCCGGACACAAGTGCGAGTTTTGCCAAAATCGATGCAAACTCCGCTCTCGTCATTGTTCCCGCCACATCAAATGTCCCGTCGCTGCGCCCGTTTATGAATCCCAATGCACTCAGCACGTTTGCAGCAGTTTCGTATTTCGTGTCGTCCGTATCTGTAAATCCAACTGCGCTGGCCGGAAAACAGCTTCCGCAGAGGAACATCAATATCATTACAAAGCCCAACAGCCTGTTTTTCATTAAATAACGCCTCCCTTTTCCATAGCCGAAAACAGAATCTTTGCTGCCTCAGCCCGTGTAGCAAACTTTTTCGGTTGGAAGTTCCCCGCCTCATCGCCGGAAAGAACGCCGACCATCGTCAGGTTGTTCACCGCCGAAGCTGCATAATCTGAAATGTCCCCGGCGTCTTGGAACGTTTTCACGTTCCCGATAAAGTCCACCTCAAGCCGGGCTAGAACCCGCTCCATAATAACGGCCATATCCTCCCTGGTAATATTCTGCCCTACGCCGAACTCCGTATCGCTGACGCCATTGATAAGACCTTCCTTATATGCGGTCACTACATAATCCTCATACCACGCTCCGCTTTGAATGTCCGAAAATTCTGTGTTGCCTGGTTTGCGCGTAATTCCAAACGCACCGATTACCATCTTCAAAAATTCTTCCCGTGTTACAGTGCGGTCAGGCTCGAAATGGCCTCCATCAACGCCGCTGACAATTTTTTTGGCCGCCAGTTCTTCTATGTATTTCTTCGCCCAGTGGCCGGACGGGATGTCCACAAACTGTCCCCGCGCAATTTCTTCCTCCGTCAGTGGTGTCAGTGTTTCCTGCGTATCCTCTCCTGAAACATTGACCTTCGTTGTCCTGTTCGAGCCGCCGGAATTACCGCCCCCGCCTCCTCCTGCACTCTGTTTGTCTGTCTGTGCATATACGACAAAGTCCTTTTCCGCTTTCTCACCGTTGTATATGACACTTGCATGGAGCACCACTGTTTCCGTACTGCCGGATGAAGTTATCCGGTTATAAACTCCGCTGTCTGAAATGATATTGCTTTTACTGGACGACCATGTAATCGTGCTGCCATAGTACCCTTTCAGAGGCAAGCTGATGTTTGAAGAGACCGTGCCGGAAATGCCCAGTTCTATCCGGTTGGCATCCGCAGACGCTCTTTGTCCGTCGGTCATTTCTTTGATTACCACAATCGGAAAGGTTTTTGTGATGCTGAATTCTCCCTTAGTGATGACGGCAGTCAGAACTACTTCCACATCTTTTTGGCTATTTAAAGGCCTTGTCACCTTTCCCGAGGGGGAAACAACACGCTCGTCGCCGGATGACCAAGCAATTTGCGCGCCGTTGTACTCTGCCGGAAGTGCAATATCTGTCTCCACTATTTCCTTTATGTACCCGTCGAGATAATTCCCCGTTTCAAAAATATCATAGTAATCCTGCGTATAGGTTTTAACTGGGACTGTAACCGTTTTATTCAGCCATACCTTGTCCTCATCCCACGATTTATAAACCAAACCGATTTCGTCGACACTGCAGCCGTAAGAAAGGTGAATCTTTCCATTTTCCAGTGTTACACCAGGATAATTTTGCGCAAGCGATATGGAATGTTCAAAATTCCCCGCCAGTTCATCCCCGGCCTCGTCACAAACTGTCAGCGAAGGCAGGTCGAAACTGGCCGTCCCTGGCTTTGCCGGAACGTACAGCACCGTATCCGGATCTGTCAGTTCTACATCGAAGGGCGTAGCATAATAAACCTCAAATTCGTAGACTCCGCAGGCGTTTGCCGCAGCGTTTATATTTTGTATCGTAATGCCAAAATACCTGCTTTCCTGAGTTTCGGGCAGCTTTATGACCACCTTGCCCTGTTCGTCGGGCCAGGTGGCAGGATTCTTCGCGTCATAGGAAGCGACGGATATCTTCCCGCTTCCCGGAAGAAATTTGCTGGATTGCGAGCTTCCGGGGTCTGTCACCACTGTTTCATATCCCATTACCATATACGATTCCATTTTTTCCGGGGCGAAGAAATAAAGCACTACTTTATTATATTTCTCCGTTTCCCCGCTGGCTGTTTTCAATCCCCCTTCAATATTTCCATAGGAATGGTTTCCAAGCGACCAATACGTCGACAGTTTGCCGTCTATCGCGTTTACCGCGGCGCCCCAACCTGCCGCCACCCAACCATATCCTCCGAGCATGATATTCACCATATCGACAAGTTCTCCGGCCTTGATAACCGTTATTTCAAATGCTTTTTCTACGGTATATTCATCACCTGATTTGTTTGACATGGAAAGCGTAGCCGTAAGTGTTACAACCGTATTTTCCTCTTCCGGACGCGTAACGATGCCAGTATTGGAAATCACCTCGGGATTGCTGCTGGTCCAGGAAACATCCATCCCCGGATATTGTGCTGTGCCAAGCCGAAGCACGCCGTTTTCCGCGGTTGGCAGGGTTAAATCTTTTCCTACCGAGTTTATCCGTTGTTCGGACAGCAGCGAAAACGTTAACATTTCCGCCGCCTCTGCAAGCGTTTTTTCCGTCATGTCGACCTCTGTCAGCGAGATGGTTTTACTCCCGGAAACGTATTCAAAGCCCTCACAGATACAGCTTGCCGTCACCGTGACGTCTGTAATCGGCGCCGTATTCGACACGGTCAGGATTCCTGTTTGCGCATTCAGTGTGACACCCTCATATTCTCCGTCTAACCCAAACGTATAGGCAGACAGCCCACTGTCCATAATTCTATCTCCGTCTCCGTCCAGCACGGCCGCAGAAAAAGCAACTGTTTTATCCGGCATGAGTGCAGAAGGAATTGCAACCGAATCCACGTTTGATGAAACAGCTATACGTTCCGGAACACAGTAGCCAAGTTCAATCTCTGACAGAATATTATGAATCTGATAATATTCGCCGCTTGTTCTGGAGTCATAGGCGGTTGTAATTTCAACGCAAAGAAACCGGTCGTTCCTTGTTTCAAATGACAAGGCCTGAATCTCCGGATAGTCCGCCCCTTCTACCGATATATAGTATGGGGTAAAATTGACCGTTCCGGCCGGATTTGTATAGTTTGCGAAACGTACCGTGCTTGTCCCGCTTTCGGCAGGGGGCTCGGTCACTTGTGTCCCCCTGGAATTGTAGACCTCGGATGCCGTGTAAACAGATATTTTCATAGCGTTATAGGAATCGAAGTACAGTTTCAGCTTATTATAGGCCGGTACAGTTGAACCGTCAGGCGCGGTGTCCAAAAAGATTCTCCAGGTTGTTGCCGCACCCAGCTCGGCAGACGGCAAACTCGTGTCTCTGCTGCCGTCCGTTAACTTTACCAGGTCCTCCCCGTTAATTACCTGTGCGGAAGTGCACCAGACAACAGGGTTCCATAACAGATTATCAAATTCCGCGCTGGCTGGAATCCCGCCTAAGCACGCAGCAAGGAAAGTGAAACACATAAATACACTGAATATTTTTTTCATGACTTCTCCCTTCTTTCTACTTATCTCTATAAAATGCCCTCAGCCCTTCACGGCGCCAATCATAACCCCCTTTACAAAGTACTTCTGTAAAAACGGATAGATACATAATATAGGCAGTGTCGCGATGACGATGACTGCATATTTAATTGCTTCGCCCGCGGCCCATGTTTCCGTATCGACAAGCCCCTGCGTCATTGACGCAGTATCATTGATCAGGAGAATGCCCCGCAGAACGAGCTGTAGTGGATATTTGTCGGAATCGTTCAGGAAAATTGCCGCGTTGAACCACGCGTTCCAGTGCCCTACCCCATAGTAGAGCAGAATAACCGCAATGGTTGGCTTTGCAAGCGGAATCATAATTTTAAACAGAATGGTCAGATGGCCCGCTCCGTCGATGACGGCAGACTCATGCAGGCTGTCCGGAATGGCGTCGAACCCTGTCCGCATGATAATCATATTATAGGTGCTGATTGCTCCCGTCAGGATAACCGCCCAGAGCGAATTCATCAGTCCAAGGTTGTTAACCGTCAGGTACAGGGGAATCAGGCCGCCGCTGAAAAACATCGTAAATACGACAAGCATGGATACCGGCTTTTTCCACATGACGTCTTTGCGGGACAAGAAATACGCGCCCAG
>CABSKZ010000183.1 GCA_902478395.1 uncultured Eubacteriales bacterium
TATATGCCCTTGTGGTATAATAAACGCAAAAGCGTTTATTATACGCCTCTGGCTAGGAATTTATCGAGCGTGCGAATTTTCCTCACGTTGCCCAGGAACGCACAAACCATATTTAAGAGAAAATTAAGATTTCGCATGGCTTTTTTTAATAATTTTTTTGTAAAATAGATTTTGCAGGCAACAAAACACATGTGTTGGGGAGATTATCAAAAATCGGAGGGATATTGCATGAACATTCTCGTCTGTGATGACGAACGGGAAATCGTAGAAGCAATTGAAATTTATCTAACCAGCGAAGGCTATTCCGTCAAAAAAGCATACAATGGCCTTGAAGCGCTTCGCATCGTTCGGGAAGATGATATTCAATTGATCATTATGGACATCATGATGCCAGAAATGGATGGTTTCCGGGCCGTCATGAAAATTAGGGAAAACGAAAATATACCTGTCATCATGCTTTCTGCAAAATCAGAAGATACGGACAAAATCATGGGATTAAACATCGGCGCGGATGATTATGTTACGAAGCCGTTTAATCCACTGGAACTGTTGGCGCGGGTGAAATCACAGCTCCGGCGTTATACCACGCTCGGAAACTATGTGAAAAAGGATACCCTATTCCAAAGCGGAGGCCTCGTTATTGATGACGAAAGCAAAATCGTGACGGTAGACGGCGAACCAATCAAGCTGACGCCGGTAGAATACAAAATTTTACTGCTGCTGACGCAAAATGCCGGACGTGTGTATTCGATCGAACAAATTTACGAACAGGTTTGGAACGAGCCGGCATACAGCCCGGAAAATACAGTGAGCGTCCACATCCGGCATATCCGGGAAAAAATCGAAATCAACCCAAAGGAACCAAAATATCTAAAGGTGGTGTGGGGCATTGGATACAAAGTCGAAAAGATTCAGAAAGAATAGACTTTTAAAAACACTTGCATTTTTAATGGCAGTTTTCAGCTTGACTACTTTTGTGTTGGCGGCGGATTTACTGGCTGGCAGTGAAGTTGACATCGGCTACCTGCTGAGCGATACCTATCGGGGCAGCACGGCATTTGAAAGCGACTATAGAACACGTGCGCACGATGCAATTGCGCTTTTGAAGAAATACAAAAGCGAGGATAACATCCGCAGCGGCGGCACTGTCGATGCAGACCGGCTGAAAAGCTATATCAATTATTCCGACCGGAACAGTTATGCCGTCGATGAGGAAGGTAACTGGGTTGGGCTGACTTCTCAGGCTAAACAGCATATAAAAGAGGTCACGCAGCGGTTAATCCAACAGGATTTGAACAGTTACTTTCAAATTATAGAACTTCTTGACAAGACAAAATATTTTTATTACTATTTGTCCGACGGCGTCAACACCTATACGAATGGTAATCTGACAGAAAAGGAACAGTTCATGAAGATGCCGTTTTACGCGGTATATGAATATGGCCAAATAGAAACAGCGGATTCACGATTTGCTAAAGAGTATTTTTACCCAAATTATTTCTCCGACAAGCTTTCGCCTGACTCAGCTTCCGACATGATCATGCTTGCTTTTTCAGAGGAATTTTTCACAATGCATGAAAGAGACTGGAATGACAATCGGCTAACTGCACTCATTGGCTTTTCTCTTCTAGCCGGAGCTTTGCTGCTGTTCCTCCTCAGCTTCGCATGGTCAATCGCGGCGGCGGGCTGGAAAAAAGGAGAAGAAAAAATCCACTTGACTGCGTTTGATAGTATCTATACTGATATTTTGTTGATTTTCACAGTTTTTTCCGGCATTTTGATTGCCAGCGGTGCCGTAGTGCTGAACGAGGAAATAAATCCGCCGCTCTCTGCGGCTTTGGTGCTTATCACTTCCCCATTCTTTTTGGGTATGGTCTTGTCGCTGGTACGGCATATAAAAAACAGAAGTTTGGTGCGCCGCTCCCTTCTGTACCGATTCATTGGCTGGATTGGGCACGGCATCCGGAAATTTTTAAACAGCAAACCATATACCAAGAAAATGATTTGGATTACCATCGGCTATAGTATTTTGCTGGGAATCAGCATCTTTGTATTTCCCGTCTTTATTTTGCTGGTGATACTTGCGGTGCGGTATATTATCAAAAAGTGCCAAGATTTCAATGCGATAGCGGACGGGGTAAAGCAAATCCGCGCAGGCGATTTGAACCACAAAATTACAGTAGATGACCAAACAGAACTGAAAGAACTTTCGGAAAACATTAACCAAATTACCGAAGGATTAAGCAACGCGATTGACAATGAACTGAAAAGCGATCGGCTGAAAACCGAGCTAATCACGAACGTTTCCCATGATATACGCACCCCTCTCACCTCTATCATCACCTATGTGGATTTGCTGAAAAAGGATGGGCCTCAGGGGGAAAACTTTGAAAAGTATGTCAGCGTCCTGTCGCAGAAATCAGAACGCTTGAAAACCCTAACCGACGATTTGTTTGAAGCGGCAAAGGCACAGAGCGGAAATGTGGAAACACATCTGGAAAAAGTAGATATTCATTCCCTCATCACACAGGGTTTAGGGGAGCTGGATAACAAAATCAAGGCCTCCGGGCTGGAATTTAAATTGAATTGTGACGGCAATGCTGCTGTATTGGCAGACGGAAGGCTGCTTTGGCGGGTTATCGAAAACTTGATGTCGAACATTTTTAAGTATGCGATGAAAGGTTCCCGCGTATATATTGATATACGTGAGTTGGAGCACGCGGTACAATTTGCGATGAAAAACGTTTCCGCATATGAATTGAATATCGCCCCAGACGAATTGATGCAGCGGTTTACCCGCGGCGATGAATCACGCCATACGGAAGGCAGCGGTCTTGGGCTTGCAATTGCGGAAAGCCTGATAGAGGCACAAAACGGTACTTTCTCGATTGAAATTGACGGCGACCTGTTCAAGGCTGCCATCACCCTTCCAAAGTTTGAATCAGAAAAGGAGACACAGTCATGAGATACAAATATATCTTGTTTGATTTTGACGGAACACTGGCAGATACCGAAACAATGGCAGTTGATATCTATCAGGAAATCTCGGAAAAATATGGTCTGAAGCCAATCCGTCACAATGACGTTCCAACACTTAAAAACCTGAGTATGGCTCAACTGATGGAATACATCCAAATCCGGAAGCGTCAGGTGCCGTTTGTCCTTTTGCGTGCAAAAAAACTGCTTCATCACCAGATTACCGAGGTAAAACCCTGCCGCGAAAATATGATGCAGGTTCTGATTCGGCTGAAAGCGGAGCGAAACATTAAAATCGGTATTATAACCACAAATTCTAAAAAAAATGTCGAGGCATTTCTGCGTCAGAACAACATGGACTTTTTCGATGTCATCATCAGTTCGTCTCTGTTCGGAAAAGCGGCAAAGCTGAAGAAGGTGCTGCGGAAACAGGATTTGGATAGAGCTGAAATTGCGTATGTCGGGGATGAAATCAGGGATATTGACGCTGCAAAAAAACTGGATATCGACATCATTTCCGTTACATGGGGGTACAATTCGCCGGAAAGCCTGAAAATGAGGAATCCTGACCATATGATAGACAATATGGAGGATTTATTGAAAATCTGCTGACAATTCCAAATAACACGAAGCACGGTGTTATAAAAAATAAGGCCTTCAACCAAAACCATCGGTTCAACCGGTGGTTTTTTCTATCCATACAATAGGGATTCCTGTTCAGTCTCCTGAAAGCGGCAAAATATCGAATTGCTTTAAGCTCGCTTTTTGTTACCACTCCCCACTCTTTCTTTCCTGGTAGAAAAAACGATAAAAAAGGTACGGAATATGTTCCGTACCTCGTTACAAATATTCTATTCTGAACTGAACGGCAGGAGTGCAATGTGCCTTGCACGTTTGATAGCCTCCGTCAACTGCCGCTGATGTTTTGCACAGGTGCCGGTGATTCTTCTCGGAAGAATCTTAGCACGCTCAGAAACAAATCTCCTGAGCTTTGCGACATCTTTATAATCAATATAGTCTACTTTATCCTGACAGAACGCGCAAACTTTTTTTCTCGCTTTGCGGCCTCTGTTCATCGGTCTGTCCGCCATTGGTCTTACCTCCTTTTATAGCTGGTTACAAGCTTTTCAGATGAATTAAAAGGGTAAATCTTCCTCTTCGATAGGCATAAACCCGTCAATATCTCCCGCTGGTTCACTCGGCGCAGTCTGCGGCTGTGCGGCCGGCTGGTAGCCTCCGCCACCCATAGGCTGGTTTCCCTCGCCTTTGCTCTGTGCAAATTCAGCGTGGTCCACAACAACTTCGGTAGCATACCGTTTATTGCCGTTTTGGTCATCCCAGCTTCTGGTCTGAATGCTGCCGTCTAATGCAATCCGATTTCCTTTGACAAAATATTTGCTGACGAACTCGCCCGTCTGTCTCCAAGCAATGCAGTTAATAAAATCTGCTTGGCGTTCCTCGCCCTGCCTGGCAAACCTTCTGTCACACGCAACTGTAAAGTTGCAAACGGATACACCGGACGGCGTAGTCCGCAGTTCCGGGTCCTTAACCAATCTGCCTACTAAAACGACTCTGTTCATACAAATTACCCCCTGAGCCAATCAATGCTCATGCACTGCGTTTCTTTTTGTCTTCTTTCTTGATTACGATTTGTCTCAAGATTCCGTCAGTAATGTTATAGATACGCTCGAGTTCCGCCGGAAATTCCGGTTTAGAACTGAAGTTAATCAAAACATAGTAACCTTCGGTCTTATCATCAATCGGGTATGCAAGTCTTCTCTTGCCCCACTCGTCAACGGATTCAATCTCACCCGCATCCGAAATTAATGATTTAAACTTCTCAACAAGTGCAGTAATCTGATCTTCCGCCAAGCTCGCATCGACTATAAAAATCGTCTCGTACTTATTGATTACTTCAACCATTTTTTTCACCTCCTTTTGGACTTTAGGCCCTGACAACCTGCCAGAGCAAGGATGTGTTCATAGAAACACTTAAAATAGTATATCTGATTCCGCCGCAAAAGTCAAGCATTTTTTGTAATTTCTCCAAATTCCGTCAAATCGGCAATGGCTAACCTCAAAAATTCTAGCCGGTTCACTGTTTTGGTCCGTCTATTTTTGTGTATCATGCCCTTCCTGACGGAATTTCTCATTTGCCATTAGAATTGCCAAAATCGTTTTTCCATCATGGATTTCTCCATTCATCACCATTTCAACCAGCTTACTGAGCGGATAAGTTTCGACCTCCAGAAATTCATCTTCATCCAGATGTGGTTTACCTGGAACCAGCTCCGTAGCCAGGTAGAGATGGAGCACCTCCTTACAAAATCCCGGAGATGGATAAAACACGCCCAGATATTCAAATCTTCCGGCTTTTACACCGGTTTCCTCCTCCAACTCGCGGACACCGCAGTCATAATGTTCCTCACCGTAATTCAGCTTTCCAGCCGGAATTTCAAGACAAAGCCGGTCAAATGGACGTCGGTATTGCCGGACCATCAGGACGTTCATCTTTTCGTCAACAGCGATAATGCCAACACCGCCCGGATGTTCGATAATCTCTCTTCCGGCCTCTTTGCCATTTGGAAGGCGGACCGTATCATACCGCAGCCGGATAATTTTTCCTTCAAAAAGAATTTTACTGTCAATCGTTTTTTCTGTCATGTCCATTTTGAAATCCTCCTTCAATTCCTCAAGATAGCACGATTCCTTTTCAGTCAGCTGTGCATTTTCAAGCATGTCAGGCCGTTTCAAATAGGTTCGCCGAATGCTCTCTTTTCTGCGCCATTCCTCGATATTTTTATGGTGACCGGACAATAAAACTTCCGGCACCGCCCGGCCTCGAAATTCCGGCGGCCGTGTATACTGTGGATATTCCAGCAAGGAATCATAATGGGATTCATTTGAAAAACTCTCCTCGGAACTGAGCACACCGGGAAGTAAGCGCGCAACCGCGTCAATTACAGCCATAGCAGGAATTTCCCCGCCCGTCAGCACAAAGTCGCCAATAGAAACTTCTTCGTCCACAATTTCTTCAATTACGCGCTCATCTACGCCTTCATAATG
>CABSKZ010000184.1 GCA_902478395.1 uncultured Eubacteriales bacterium
AATTTATACTGGATTTTTCCCGAAAATAGGTGTAAAATAGATAATCATTTGAAGATGTATTAAATAAGTAGTAAATACAACACTTAAAATTACCAGTGTTTTCGCGCCTTATCTGCCCACAGGTAAGGCCAATCTTCATCATTTTTTGTGGGCAGAAAGGTTTTGGGAATATTATGAGGGCAGTCATTACTGTGGTTGGGAAGGACCAGGTTGGAATCATCTACAAGGTCAGCGGCGTATTGGCCGACAACGGAGTCAACATTCTGGACATCTCACAAACCATTATGCAGGACCTGTTCACGATGATTATGCTGGTGGATGTTTCCGGTTGTAAAATCGCGTTTTCAGATTTAGCGGACAGGCTGAAAGAGCTCGGCGAATCCCTATGCCTTTCCATCCGGATTCAGCATGAGGATTTATTCAATTCCATGCATAGAATATAAGGGAGGGCGCTATGATAAATACAATGGAAGTCATGGAGACCATCAAGATGATTAGCGAGGAGCATCTAGACATCCGCACCATTACGATGGGAATCTCCCTTCTCTCCTGTGCGGGGCCGGACATCGATACGGTCTGCACCAGGATTTACGATAAAATAACGAAACGTGCCGAACATCTTGTGGCGACAGCCACGGATATCGAAACGGAGTTCGGCATACCGATTATCAATAAAAGAATCTCTGTCACACCCGCCGCGGTGTTCAGCGAAGCGGTTAAGGATGAAACCTCTTTCGTGAAAATCGCGCAGGCAATGGACCGGGCGGCAAAAACTACAGGAGTCGATTTTATCGGCGGCTTTTCCGCGTTGGTGCACAAGGGCGCCACTGACGGGGAGCGGAAGCTGATCAGCTCGATTCCGGAGGCACTGGCCGTGACAGAAAAGGTCTGCTCCAGCGTAAATGTGGGAACAACGAAAGCAGGCATCAATATGGATGCGGTTCGGGAAATGGGGCAGATTATCAAACTGACTGCGAAAAAAACAGCGGACCACGACGGTTTCGGCTGTGCCAAACTGGTGGTGTTCTGCAACGCGGTGGAGGACAACCCCTTTATGGCGGGTGCTTTCCATGGCGTCGGAGAACCGGAAACCGTCATTAATGTCGGCGTGTCTGGACCAGGCGTGGTGAAAAGTGCTTTGGAAAAGGTAAAAGGCGCAGATTTTGGAACCGTAGCCGAAACGATTAAAAACACCGCCTTTAAAATCACCCGAATGGGCCAGTTGGTGGCAAAAGAGGCCTCAGGCAGACTGGGGGTTCCGTTCGGAATCGTCGATTTGTCACTTGCCCCGACGCCCGCAGTCGGAGACTCGGTTGCTTATATTCTGGAGGAAATGGGCCTTGAATCGTGCGGTACCCATGGGACCACCGCCGCACTCGCACTGCTTAACGACGCGGTGAAAAAGGGCGGCGTCATGGCAAGTTCCTATGTCGGCGGCCTGTCCGGCGCGTTCATTCCGGTCAGTGAGGACGCGGGGATGATAGAGGCGGCAAAATGCGGCGCACTTTCATTGGAAAAGCTTGAAGCAATGACCTGTGTCTGTTCCGTCGGGCTGGATATGATTTGTATCCCCGGAGACACACCGGCAGAAACGATTTCCGCCATTATTGCGGACGAGGCGGCCATCGGTATGATAAACAACAAAACCACCGCCGTCAGGCTGATTCCCGCTCCCGGCAAAAAGGTCGGGGATATCGTCGAGTTCGGCGGTCTGCTCGGAACGGGGCCTGTTATGCCGGTTAATCAACGAAGCAGTGCGGAATTTATCGGCCGTGGCGGAAGGATTCCGGCGCCGATTCACAGCTTACGAAATTGAGAACGGAATAGATTTTGGCAGGAGCACTATTTGGAAGGGGATGAAGCATCATGGATGAAATCATCAACCAGATTATCACCATTGAACATAAGGCACAGGAAATGGTTGAGAATGCCTACAAGGAAAAGGATAAGATTTTAAAGGACGCCGACAAAGACTGCGAAAAAATTGCGGATGATATTGCAGAGCGCAAGCAAAAACGGCTCGACAAGATTATGAAGAACGAGCAGAAGCTGGCGGACGAAAAAATCCGGGACATCAAGCGCCGGAACGAAGAAAAGCTGGATATTCTGGAAAGCCATTACCGGGAGAAAAAGGCCCAGTGGATAGAAGATATTTATCAAAATATCATCGGAAAACAGGGGTAATTGGGGCGGTGCACCCTGGTTCGCCGGCATGAAATACGGCTTGCTTTTCTCTGAGGCAAAAGCACCGGGGAGAGTTCTTTCCGTAAATGAAATATGCGGCGGCAAATGGAGGACAGGATATGGTAGTACTTGGAGATTTGACGAAATACGGCGCCATCATGGCGAAGGTCAGCGTAATGAAACGCGGGCTGTTGACGCGGGACGATTATATCGCCCTGATTAATAAGCGAAGCGTGGCTGAGTTGACCTCTTATCTGAAAAACGAAACATCCTACGGGCCTGTGCTGGAAACGGTCAATGAAAATAATGTTCACCGCGGCGAGTTGGAACGGCTGATGAACAATGCCCTGATTGAGGATGTAGTAAAGCTTTACCGGTTCGACAACGGGGAGAACCAAAAATTCTATACCTATGTTTTTATCCGGGCGGAAATCGAGATTTTAAAGCTCATGCTGCGCCGGCTCAGCAATGACGAGGTGGACCTAAGCTGGACAGCAGATATTCCCGATTTTTTTCGGAAGCATTTTACAATCAACCTAGATCTGCTCAGCAAGTCCACCACCTTGAAGGAGCTTCTGGAAAACCTGTCTGGTTCCCGGTATGAGAGTGTCATCGCGCCTCTTCTATCCCTTAAGGAGCATCAGAATCTGCTCAGCGTGGAGATGACGCTGGATATGTATTATTACAGCGTCGTGGACAAACTAAAGGCGGAGCTTACGGACATAGAGGACCGGGAACTTTTAGATGAAACAGTCGGCAGCGAGGTCGATATGCTGAATTTGCTGTGGATTTACCGCTGCAAGAAATATTTTGATATGCCCAAGGAACTAATTTATTCCTTTATTATTCCAAACAAGTACAAGCTGGGCAAAAAAACGATTATGGAGCTGGTGGAAGCCCCTTCAGCGGAGGATTTTCTGGAGGCCGTAAAAAGAACGCCCTACCGGAACACCTTCGTCAGGGAGGCCGGAGAATTTTTCGAGCAAAGCTATAAAAAATTTGTTTACCGGATGCATCAGAAAAAGGTGAAGGAATGTCCGTTTTCTATTGAATCGGCTATTTCTTACCTGCATTTTAAAGAGTTTGAGATTGACAACCTAACCTCTATTATTGAAGGGCTTCGCTACGGTCTGTCTCCTGACGAAATCAAACCGTACGTTGTCGGATTTGACTTAGATTAAGCGTTTTGCCCCATTTCCGGGCGGAGGTGGGCGGACGGTATTACCTTTAGGGAGTTGAGCAAATGGCTATTCAGAAAATGAAACTGGTGAGCGTGGTCGGGCCAGTGCAGGACTTTGACAGAATTGTTTCAGAGTATCTGCTGCGTTTTGACATCCACGTTGAAAACGTTTTGTCCGTTTTGGACCACGTCAAGGGCCTGTTGCCTTATCCAGATGAAAATAAATATAATGAACCAATTGCGAAAATACAAGAATTTTACGAAATGACGGGCCAGCAGCTTTCTGAAACGAATCTCAGTCCGGTTGAGCGGTCGGCGTTTTCAGACAGCGAGATACTGGAAGAAATTGCGGCGGTCGAACAGGAATTCGCGGAAAACCGCGCCGCGCTAGTCGATATTCAGTCAAAGCTGGATGCAAATTCGCAGGTTATAAAGCAATTGGAACATATGCTGGAACTTGAAATCAACCTTGACGACCTGTTCAAGTTTTCATTTATAAAATTCCGATTCGGCAGATTGCCGAAGGCCGGGTATAAAAAGCTACAGGCATATCTTCAGGACATCGACGCCTTTTTCGTCGAGGGCGAAGTGGAAAAGGACTATGTATACGGCGTGTATTTCATGCCGGCGGCATACGAGGAAAAAATCGATGGTATTTTTACTTCACTATACTTCGAACGGATTATCGTGTCGGGCGATTCTCACGGAACGCCAAAGGCCGCTTACGAAAGCTTTCAGGAGGAACGGCTCAGGCTGCTGGAGGAAGTCCACATACTCCAGTCCGAGTCCAAGCAGATTTTGGAAAAGCATAGCCAGAAGCTGCTCAATATATACGCGTTGCTGCAGGAACTGTCACAAGCCGCCTCCATACGGAAGGTATCGGCGCACACCCGGGAATCATTTTATGTGGTCGGCTGGGTAGCGGAACGCGATGTAAAAAAGATTATCAAATCCCTAGACGTCGAACCAAATGTGGTTCTGGTTGAAGAAGAGCCAAATATTATCAGGCAGTCCGCACCGCCGATTCGCTTGCGGAACTGGGCCATTTTTCGGCCATTTGAAATGTTTGTGCGAATGTACGGTCTGCCGGACTATAATGAAATAGACCCGACGCCGCTGCTTGCCGTCACCTACGCGCTGATGTTTGGCATTATGTTCGGGGATGCGGGACATGGCATTGTATTGTTGCTCGGCGGGTTCCTGTTCTACAAGCTGAAAAAGATGGACTTAGGGGCAATTGTGTCCTGCGCGGGCTTCTGCTCCATTCTCTTTGGCCTGCTGTACGGAAGCGTGTTTGGAAATGAAACCCTCCTGCGAAGCTGGCGCGTCACGAAAAACCTCGCCATCATTGAACCGATGCAGGAAATCAATACGATTCTAATAGCGGCTGTCGCAGCAGGAGTGGTCATTATCCTGATTTCCATGTTCGTCAACATCATCAATGCGGTGAAGTCAAGGGATTGGGGCAGAATGCTGTTCGACCAGAACGGTCTGGCGGGCGTGGTGTTCTACATTTCCGTCCTGCTGCTGGCAGGCAACATGCTGCTCGGGTTCGGTCTGCCGTCTCTGCCAATCATTCTGGGCGGCATCGTACTTCCGTTGTTGCTGGTATTTTTGAAGGAGCCTCTTTCCGGGCTGCTGGCTGGAAAAGAAAACTGGAGGCCGCAGCGCATCGGGGAATTTATTCTCGAATCGTTCTTCGAGCTGTTTGAAATCGTGCTTTCCTTTGCGACGAATACCATTTCCTTTGTCCGTCTTGGGGCTTTCGCACTGGGGCACGCCAGCATGATGAGCGTTGTGTACATTCTGGCGGATATGGTTCCCGGCGCGGCACTTTACTGGGTCGTCATGGTGCTGGGCAACCTGCTGGTTATCGGCATGGAGGGCCTGGTCGTAGGAATCCAATCTCTGCGTCTGGAATTTTACGAGATGTTCTCGCGCTACTACTCCGGCCAGGGACGGGAATTCCGAAGCATCAAAAGCAGACAATTATTAAAATTAAAATAGATTCAATCATTTTTTGAGGAGGAATTTAAAATGGCTGTAAAAATTATTTCTGTTTTATTGATTCTGAGTATTGCTGTACCCTTTGGGATTTATTTTTTAGGAAAGAAAACGAGGAAACGCGGCAAGGCAATGCTGATTACGAATATCTCCACCTTTTTCAGTACCCTGCTGGTTTCCATGGGAATGATGTTCTCCGGCTCTGTATTTGCAGAAGAATCCGCGGCAGCAACCACTAGCGTGGGCGCGGGGATGGGCTATCTCGCAGCGGCACTGGTTACGGGCCTTTCTTCCATCGGCGCCGGCATCGCGGTTGCGGCCGCCAGTTCTACAGCGCTTGGCGCAATCAGCGAGGACCCGAAACTGATGGGTAAATCCCTCATTTTCGTTGCGCTGGCAGAAGGTATCGCGCTTTATGGCCTGCTGGTTTCCTTCACGATTCTCTCCAAGCTGTAAAACCGGCTTATTATAGGCGAAGGATGTGGCTTCAATGAAGATGTATCTTTTAAGCGACAACGTAGATACCCAAAGGGGAATGCGTCTCGCGGGTGTAGAAGGCGTGGTCGTACATACGTACGAGGAAGTAAAAGAGGCGCTGGAACACGCGATGGCGGACAAAACACTCGGCATTCTATTGGTTGCGGAAAAGCTTTCCGCCAATTATCC
>CABSKZ010000185.1 GCA_902478395.1 uncultured Eubacteriales bacterium
ATGAAGAAGGCCTGATTGACAAAAATATTCTGGCGATGGATGCGGCGCAGACGGCATTGGACAACAATCTGCTTAACGATAAGACCGGCGCAACCATTAACAATGCCGGAGGCGGCATAGGAAAGTGGATGGCGGTAATGGAGGGGAAGGATACCAAATTCCAGCTTGCGGGGGCGAAGTATCCTGTTCTGAATAAAGGCGATAGGCCGAAGTTCGGACGGATGGATACCGCAGCGACACCATATGTGTCCATCACAACCAACTGTAAGGATGTAGAGGCAGCGGTACGGCTGCTGGATTATGGATATTCCCCCAAAGGCCATTTGCTGATGAACTGGGGAATTGAGGGCGAAAGCTATACAATGGACGAAAACGGCCAGGTGTCCTATACAGATGCAATGAAAAATAATGACAAACAGTTGACAGAGGCTGAAATGCTCGCACAATATGCCTGCGGAAATGGTCCGATGATTCAGGACAAACAGATTATGCGGCTGAATTTTCCGCGTCCGGAACAGCAGGAGGCCATTAAGCTGTGGGCAGAGACTGATATGTTGGAACACTTCGTGCCGGGATTATCACCAGCAGAGGAGGACGAAGAAGATAATGTCCGCATCTCGCATGACCTGACAACTTATAACGAGCAGATGTTGGCGAAGTTTCTGACCGGTTCTGAACCAATTGATAACTTTGACCAATATGTTGCGCAGCTCAAACAGCTGGGAGTCGACAGGCTGCAGGAAATCTACCAGAAGGCATATGACAAATATATTAACAGATAACCGTTGTTTATTTTAGTTAGTAGAGGATAGATGCCTCCAATGAGATAAACGCTGTTAACAGGGACGTGATTTCATAATGGAAAAAATACAGGCTGCTGCGCAACCCGCAGCGGCACAACAAAAAACAATACGGCAAACATCGAAGAAAGAGTCGACCTTCGTCCGTAGTCTGCGCACAGATGGCGCGCTGTTTGTCATGCTGATTCCGGTAATCGCCTTTTATCTGATTTTCTGTTATGGGCCGATGTACGGAGCGGTGATTGCATTTAAAGACTATAAGCCCAATCTCGGCATTTTGGGAAGCCCGTGGGTTGGGATGAAGCACTTTAAAGATTTTTTCAGCAGTTATTATTTTGGTACAATTTTACGCAATACATTGGTTATCAGCGTATCTTCGCTGGTCGTGGGATTCCCCATTCCAATCGTTCTGGCACTGTTGCTGAACGAACTGAAAAACAAGGCCTTTGCCCGGGTGGTACAAACTATCAGCTATATGCCTCACTTCATCTCTCTCGTGGTTGTTTGCAGCCTGATTCGTTCCTTTACCTCTGACACGGGACTGATTACCTACTTCTGGTCAGCGATAACTGGGGAGGAACGGTTATCTATGCTGCAGGACCCGGCTAAGTTTGTTCCAATTTATGTCTTGAGCGGCGTATGGCAGGAGGTCGGCTGGAGTTCCATTATCTATATTGCAGCGCTGGCTGGTGTGGATCAAGAGCTGTATGAGGCGGCGAAAATAGACGGAGCGGGCAAGATGCGGCAAATGTGGCATATTACGCTTCCTGGTATTTTGCCTACGGTCATTATCATGCTGATTTTGCGGATGGGGCAGCTGCTGTCCGTCGGATTTGAGAAAATTATTTTGCTGTACAATCCAGCCATTTATGATACGGCGGAGGTCATTTCCACCTTTGTATACCGGCGCGGCCTTCTGGAAGCAAACTGGAGCTATAGTGCGGCAGTCGGACTATTTAATTCCGCGGTGAATATCGTGCTGCTTACTGCGGCAAACTGGCTGAGTCGCCGCGTGACGGAACAATCTTTGTGGTAAGGGAGGCGGAAGTATGTTTGAAATAGAATCAACAGGCAGAAAAATATTCAATGTAGTCAATATCATCCTAATGGTCGGCTTGGCCGTTATGACCGCCTACCCCATGCTGTATGTCATATTTGCCTCGTTTAGCGAACCGACGCAGTTTATTGGTTTTGAGGGTATTCTCCTCAAGCCGCTGGGATTTTATACGGAAGCCTATGAGCTGGTATTCCGTGATTCGAGAATTTTTACCGGATATATGAATACGCTGTTTATCGTGGTTGTGGGCGTCACAGTTAACATTCTGGTCACCTCTTTGGGGGCTTATGTGCTCTCGCGGAAAAGCTTTGTCTACCGGAACGCGGTTATGGTATTCATTATGGTTACGATGTATGTCAGCGGTGGCTTGATACCGTTTTACCTGCTGGTGAAGGGGCTTCATCTGGACGGGACGCTTTGGTCACTGATTTTGCCGAATGCGATATCGACCTTCAACCTGATTATCATGCGGACCGCGTTTGAAGGTGTGCCCGCCAGCCTTGAGGAATCAGCGAAGATAGACGGGGCCAGCCACTGGACGATTATGTTCCGGATTGTTTTGCCGCTTTCCATGCCTACCGTAGCGGTAATGATTTTATATTACGGCGTAGGACACTGGAATTCCTGGTTTAACGCCTCTATCTTTTTACAGGGAAAACCACAGTTATACCCCTTGCAGCTGGTGCTGCGCGAAATATTGATTCAAAATACTGCGACGGACATGACGCTGGCGACAGAATCGGGGGATGTCAGCCTGGTGACGGAAATCATCAAGTATGCCGTCATCGTGGTCGCTACACTGCCTATCCTTGTGCTATATCCGTTTTTGCAGAAATATTTCCAGAAGGGTGTTATGATTGGGGCAATTAAGGGATAAATAGCAATCAAAGAAAATATCAGCTTTTACAAAAGTTGATATTTTCTTTTTGTTATACTGGTGGTATAATATAGACTTAGCGAAGCCGAGTGAAGCGAAGGGTAAGCTTATTGAGAATATACACCCTTGTGGTATAATCAACGTCGAAGCGATTATTACACGCCTCCGGCGTGGAATCAATCGCGTGTGCGAATTTTTCCTTACGCTGTTCGGAAACGCACATGTGCAAATCCTTTGGATTTGTTGTATAATTGGCATGGAGTATGGCTTTATGCCGAGCCAAAGGCGATGGCAGAAAGCGCTTCAGCCATTCATTCGTTTCCTGGTGGCCGCAAACAAAAACGAACATCTTTAATATCAACAGTATCGAAATCAAAACGCAAAAGGGGAATAAACATGCTGAACTATACGAAACAGGAAATTCTTACCATGATGGAGGGCGTAGACCGAAATTGGTATCCTACGGTGAATGACAGGGCAGCCTGGGAGGCCGTGCCGGAAGCTGCAAAAAAGGAAATTATCAATCAGGCAGAGGGATACTTGAATTTTGAATGGACGCCTTTGCCCGCGACGTTGTATCTCGACTTTACCCGGACTGGAAACCGGGTAAACTATGAGAATGTGGTGTTTGAGCGCCGCAAGGTTCTTGGCACACTGATGATGGCAGAACTGTTTGAGGACAAAGGGCGCTTTCTCGACGCTTTGATCGACGCGGTCTGGGCAACTTGTGAAGAAAGCACCTGGGCGATTCCCGCCTCTAATTTTATTGATTCGGTTACATACAGGCCCCTTCCCGATGTGGACGAGGAGATTGTGGAACTGTTTTCAACCGAAACCGGTGTCCAGATAGCATTTATCTATAATCTTTTAGGAAGCCGGCTAGACGCTGTCACACCGCTGATTACAAAGCGGATGAGGTATGAGCTGGAGAAACGGATAATTCGGGGATATTTACAGCGGGACGATTTTATGTGGATGGGCATTACACACAGCAACAGGCTGAACAACTGGGCTCCGTGGTGCAGCTCCAATGTGCTGATGACGGCCGTGCTGTCGGGACAGACGCCGGAGGTGCTGGCCGAGGTCATTGCAAAATCAATGAAGACGGTACAGCGTTTTATCGACGGCTCCAACGACGACGGCGGCTGTGACGAGGGAGCAAGCTATTGGGACCGGGCGGGGGCCTCCATGTTTGAATGCCTGGATTTTTATTACCGCATTAGCAACGGAAAGATTGACCTGTTTGGAGAAGAAAAAATAAAAGCGCTGGGACAGTTTATAAAATATATGCACATTTCTGATAAATGGTTTGTAAATTTTTCCGATGGACACGCTAAAGTTACAATCAATTCATATGTGGCTTATCTGATTGGTAAAAGAATTCATGACGACGACCTGTGCAGTATGGCGGCGGAGGCGTATGACGCCTATTTGACTACGGGACTGCCGTCAATCGTAAAATCACCGATGCGCGGTGTTCCGGGCCTGCTTTCTGCAAACGAAATTTTGAAACACAAAGGGAAAATTACACAGGTGAGGGAAAAATATTTATCCAGAACGCAGGTGATGGTTGCGCGCCGCGGCACGTTTTTCCTGGCGGCAAAAGGTGGGTTTAACGAAGAATCACACAATCATAATGATGTGGGTCAGTTCATTTTGTTCCGGGACGGAAAGCCGGTCTTTGTAGATGTAGGCGTCGGAGCATACAGCAAAAAAACATTCAGCGAACAGCGGTATGAAATCTGGACCATGCAGAGCCGATACCATAACCTCCCGACACTCAACGGTGTGCAGCAGCACCACGGGTTCGAATATGCGGCCCGGAATACGGCATTTGCTTCCGACGAAGGCAGCGTCCGTTTTTCTTTGGATATTGCCAAGACTTACCCGGATGCCTGTGAATGCCAACAGTATCTGCGGACACTGGTGCTGAATGAGAATTCTTTTACATTGAAAGATGAGTTTGCTTTCCAGCAAGATATCAACCAGATAGAATTCAGCTTCTTAACGCTTCGTAAGGCAGAAATCCATTCCGGGGCAGTTGTTCTGGAGGATATCACAATGGAATTTGATTCAAGGTTGTCCTGCTCGATAGAAGAAATCGATTATCAGGACGAGCGGTTGCAAACAATATGGGAAATTCCTATGCGCAGAATTGTATTTACGGCAGAGGTCGGGAAAGCAGGGGAGTTCCAGTTTGTTGTCCGATAGGAGGGATGGGTTTGTTAAATTGCAGCAGGTTTTTAGCATTGGCAGTCTGTCTGGTGGCGGCACTGGGAATGATGTCCGGCTGCGGGGGAGAAGAAAAACAGGGCGTGACGGTGTCGACGTTGGGCGCGGATCCGGAAAAGGTATATCCGGTGAAGTCCACTTCTACATTGACTTACTGGGTGCGGTCCAAAGCTTCGAAGGTTACCCCGGATTTTAACGATTCCGCCTTTGCGGAAGCGCTGCAGGAACAGACGGGAATCAAAGTTAATTTTATAACGCCGCCTGTCGGACAGGAGCAGGAGCAGTTCAACATTATGCTGGCGTCCGGGAAATATCCCGATATTATTGAAACGCCATATCACGCCGCCTATTTTCCCGGCGGCGGAGGCCGCGCTATCGCGGATAATATATTGATTGACCTCAAAGAACCTCTTGAAAAGTGGGGGCCAAATACGTTAAAGGTTTTTGAGCAATACCCCGATGCAAAACAGATCTGCATGACGAACGAGGGCGCACATTTCGCATTTCCCTTTGTCCGGGAAACCTATGAGCAGCGAATTTACCAAGGCTTGATTATCCGCCAGGACTGGCTGGATGATTTGGGTCTTGCAAGGCCGGAGACCATAGATGAGTGGGAAAACGTGCTGAGAGCCTTTAAGGAACAAAAGGGCGCCGACGCCCCCCTGTCGTTCCATATGACGCTTTTGAATTCAAACGCGTTCATTGGGGCATATGGAATCGGCAGGGCGCTGTATCTAGAAGACGGCACTGTGAAGTTTGGCCCTGCCATGCCGGAATATAAGGAATTTCTTGCGACCTTCCGTAGATGGTTTGAGGAAGGGCTGCTGGATAGAAATATCCTGACGATAGACGCCGCCAGCGCGGTTGTTGACGCCAACATTCTAAATGAACGCACCGGAGCGACGATCGGTAATGCCGCTTCCGGAATCGGGAAATGGATGAAGTTGATGGAAGGAAAAAACGAACGGTTTAATCTGACGGGGGTCAAATACCCGGTGCTTCAGAAAGGA
>CABSKZ010000186.1 GCA_902478395.1 uncultured Eubacteriales bacterium
CTTCTGCTCTGGTCATCCCTTCCTTTGGTGCGATTATATTATCGCGGCCGACAATAATTCCATTTGCAACAGCCCAAGAAGCAGGTGTTTTGGCGTAATCGGAAATATCAGCATTATCTGGATAGACTGACAAATCAGAAACGTTGGATACGTCAATTCCCTTATACTGTACATAGCGGTAAATCAGGCTTACCGCCTGCTCACGGGTAACAATATCATTCGGTGCAAATTCTTCGTCAGAATATCCTTGCACAACGCCATTCTTCCTCGCCCAATACACTGCCGCGGCATACCAGCTTTCTGCATCCACATCAGCAAAAGGATAGCCCCAGATTGCATCTTCCATAGTAGGTTCGCCTTCCATCCGATATAGAATCGTAGCAAACATCGCCCTTGTCATTGTAATATTGGGACTAAATAAATCGTCCGCCGTTCCTCTCATTAGACCTGTTTCTGTTGCTTCTTTCACAGCGTCATAGAACCAATCGTTTTCTGAAACGTCTGTAAACGGATTTTTCCATTCCGCTGAAGTGCTTGTATCCACGGTCCATTTGGCATAAAGGGTGAGATCTTTACTGACTTTTGTTTCAAAATTATATGGTGTAGTGCATTCTTTGTCTGTATACCAGCCGCTGAACCGAAAGCCTTCTTTGGTAGGTTCTGACGGTATTGCAGCGGTTGTATTCCGCGCCACTCTCTGGCTCTCAACGGGGCTTCCTCCCATTGAATCAAACTGAACTGTAAACTTCGCAGCAAATGTGCCACCGCCACCGCCTGAGGTGCTGGATTTTTCTGTTACAGATACATTTATTTCTGTAACTGCACCAGAGGGTGCATGCACCGCATAAAGCTTGGTTTCACCAGGATTTTGCGCTGTCAGCACATTACTGTTCACCGTTGCAACGGAAGAGTCGGCAACATTGTACGTAACGCTGGAATCTTTAAATAAATCGGCGAGCTTCATATCGAGTGATAATTCCTTTGTCTCACCTGTCTTAAGAGTAATTGCTTCTCCAACATTTAGCTTCATGTCATACGGCTGCGTTATATTAATATCTATCGACTCAACATTGGAAAGCGGAGTCTCCTCTTTATTATAGCAACCGACAAGCGCAGTCACAAAACCGTGCTTCTCAAACATTTCAGGGACGATATTTAGTAGTACATCATATTCTTTCGACTCACCGACCGCGATTTCACCAACCGAAGCTCTGTAGAACCGACACTGGTCAACAGAATATTTTGAGTTTAGGCCATATGGCCCAGTCATAAAGACTTCCATTTCATCCGCACTGTTTGATTTGGCGTTACCATTGTTTGTTACTGTATATTTTAAATGTACGCCGTCATTGTTCTGATATGACGCAATATGACTCACCTCATACACCGGCTTTTCTTCCAGCGGCTTTGAACGGTATTCGCTTACGTTTTCCATGCCGCCTTCCTGAGTTTCGATGTATAGCCTTGTGCCGTTTATCTGTTTGGGAAGACTCCAGGAAATCTCCTGGGTTTCTCCATCACCCGGTATCAATTTTTCTTCGGACGAAATGTCTCCCAGATGGTTTGTGCTTCCGTCTGCCAGCTCTTCATAAATGCGCATGATATACCCTTGCGCTGTTGTAAGCCCGTTGTTTTCAACCGTAATATTCACGGTGATGACTTCCTCAGAAGCTGGTGTTTCATTGGAGTATGTGACGTTTGTTACGTCAACTGCGCCGCAAGGTTCGAGATAGGTGGCTTTCAGTACCAGGTCCGATATTGCAAGCGGATTATTCGGGTCTTCTGTAAGAGTTTGCTTAAATTGGTTATGAACAATCATTAAATTCCCGTTTTGATCTATTGCTACAGCTGCTTCATCGTTGTACAAATTAGAATTCGTCAATCTGTAAGGATTTGCCCAATTCGATCCGCCGCGCTGCTCAAGCGTTTCTGCTTCGTCATCGCTCAACTCATCTGTTGTGCCAATCAAAGCAGTCGCATAAACCTCCTGGCAATTCATTTCGCCGTTTTCACCTTCCGCAGGCTGTGTCCAAATTACATACAGATTTCCATTCTTGTCTTCAATCACCTTAAAATCTGCCATAGCAAGGCTTTCGCCGCCGTTTTCACGCTTCACGCTCACCTCGCTGTAACTGTACTCATAATCCTCACGGATCGTGCCGTCGTCATTAATTCCCTCGCTGATCAGCTTACTGATATCAATATAGTCGATCGCCTTGCCGTCCCGGAACCAGAACAGCTTCGTATGCTCGCCGTCCTGTGCGTTTTTCACCCGGATTAGCTGCGGCATCGCATCCGCTACGTTGTCATTGGTAATTCGCACAGGCTTAAATACGGAATGTGTTTTGAAATCATAAACCTGAACAAAGATTTCTTTATCAAAATCGGTATCGTTAGAACTATCCTGATCGATTGTGTACGCATAAACAGCGAGGCCGTTGTAGGTCGTAACCGTAAAGTCCGTTATATTTGGAACGTCAATTCCAAGCTCCGGAATCGGAGAACTTAAAAACCGCTGTCCCTTCCATTCATTAATCATCTGCTCATGGTCTTCCGGATCAAGCTCTGTGTCAAAGTATTTGTCAAACAGCCATCTTCCCTCGGAACCGTCATAGAGCATATAGATAACGGCACAGTCGTTCGTGTAAGGATTCGCCAAGTCTTCTATGCTTCCTGAAGACGCGGTTTTCACATAATATACAATTCGGTCCCCAGTTTCGCTGTCATACGCACAGGAAGGCATAAAGTCATAGTAGCTGTCCGTAGTCAGGCGTGTTTCTTCTGAAACAGTCATGGTATTTGGGTCGATTATAGCGGTATATACCTCAAGTGTTCTCAGGTAATCCCCCGGCTCACCGGACTTCGCCGCAGCAGGATCACTGGATAGCCAGCTTACCATCACACGTCCGTTGTCCGCTTCGCATATGGATGGCTGGAAGTCGGCGGTGCTGTCCTCCTGAACCGTTACCGGGCTGCTCCAGTTTCCGTTTTTGTATACCGCAAATTTCAGCGTGGTTCTCTCAGCGGCTCCCTTATCAGGCGCGTTTTCAATATACGCGAGCACGACTGTTCCGTCTGACAGCGTGAGCAGCTGCGAATCGGGCCGTTCATATCCATTCTGAACAAGAACCTCCGAATCCTTCTCTCCAAAGGCCGACATGAGGGAAATACCAGGATTAGCTACCCATTCTGGTTCTCCTTCATTACCTTCCCGGAGTTTGAACTCCGGTCCTGCATTGGACATCAGCCGCATGGAAGACGGCTCCACAGATTCGTGGGCCCCGTCAACATACTGCTTGATGGAACCGAATTTCATAACATCAAAGGTATATGAAAGCGGAACAGAAAACAGGAACAGGTCTATAATTAGGCCAGCATTGAAAGTGAGTGCGCCGCCTCCGTCATCTACAATATCAGACGGCTCGTAAACCCCCATTGCGTTAACCGTCCCCTGTACACGGACGCCTATTGTTCCGGCAAGGCCTACGCCCATATACAGCTGTGCGCTGCCTCCTCCTTTAATTGAACCGTTAAATTTATCATATACGCTTCCCTTGAAATCAACGGTGGCCGCTTTCGCATCATCGTATGTAATTTCTGCTTTAGACGGGTCTTTTTCCGACCCCAAAAAGCCCAATGCGTTTACGTTTAATTCAATTCCGATGTACGCTGGGATAAATATGGTGGGAATAATCGTGTACCACGCCTTTTTAAATCCAAACTGCGCTCCTACATAAAAGCCCAGGCCCGCAAAAGTAGATTCTGTTGTGGTTTTTCCATTATTCGGATTCGTTACCTCCGCATACCAGAAATCAAAGTATGCACCAAGCTGTACGTCAAACTTCCAGGTCGGAACACCAATCGAACTTGTGGCGCCGTCATATAATTTCCCGATATCGTTAAAAGCCGCATTATAGGTAGCCGCCATACCATTTTTAAAGGTGTCAATCGGATGCTTAATGGAAAACATATCCTTATAATATGCACCGGCGTCACCCTGATAAACTGTCATATGAGACTTGGTGAGCAAATCAGTTATACTTCCGACAGAAGCGCCAATATACATTCTGTAACCACGGTCAATCCGCATCCAGCCTACGGATACAAACGGGAAATTAAAATCCATCCCTGTATCGCCCAGCAGGGGAAGATTTACATAGTTAATATCAATCGGCATATCCACACTTTGCACAACCGGCAGCGGATAATCTGTATTCTGGCTGAAGGTATAGCCTGTAAATATGTCGGAATAGGTATAGCTTACCTCTTTGCCTCCCGGTAATGTGCCGCGGTCGGTTGTCAACCGCAGGAAAATCCGGTCTCCAGGCTTAAGTGCTAGCGCTTCGATATATTCGCCGCCCTCGCCCTCAGACGCGCCAAAGTTGATATCGGCAACAAATTCATATCGGGTATTGTCTCCACTCCCATAGGTCTTTACCTGCGTAGCATAACTTCCGACAATTCCGTTTTTCTCATTATATACCACTAGTTCAGCCTTTTTCGGCTTTTCCAGAAGGCCGGCATGCTCCGTTAAAACACCATTCTCGTCCGACGATGTCATGTCATAGCGTGATGCAAACATATTTACCGTAAAGGAAGCGAAATCATCGGTAATGGGGATTACCTGCCCGCCCATCTCATTGGAAGAAGAGAGCATCATTGTTTCGAATATATTTGAAGTCAGCGGACTAACGTTATTGGTATGTGTTGCGGATATGCTATTCACATATGCATCTACCTTCGAAACCGCACCGCTGCGGGACATATATTCTATACCATCCGTTTTATTTTCCGGCCGCAGGAGCACTTCGCCCAGCTCGGCATTTCCGTTTACCGAAGTGAGGTAACGTGCATAATATGTTCCGGACGGTGCAGTAAATGCTGTGGTTGTAAGCTTTCCGCTTTCATCTGCTGTACCCGAAGCGCTGGCAACCGACACCAAAGCGCCGCTTGCCGGAAGCGCGCTTTCCGTTCCGGAATCCTGCGTTTTCAGGTTATAGCTCATGTAATAGAGCGTACCGCTTAAAGCGTGATACCCGCCCGCAGCCGCCGGCTCAAGATAAATCACGTTTTCGCCCGGCGTTTTTCCGGCAGTAAAGTAAAAACTGTCTCCTACATATTTTTTATTGTTATTTGCCTCTTTCCATACGCACACATTGGCATTTTCGTCCTTCGTCCGCGCTGGAATGGGGTACAGCTTGCCACTAACCGTGTTGTTTACGTCCGCATAGATATAATCCGTATAGGAAACGCCGCCAATGTTTTGGGACTCGGTTCGCGCCGACTGAAATACGCCGTATCCCGTATCAAATTTTGCAACATCGCTGTTCTTGACGCGAACGGTGATTTTATTTGTTTTTTCCTGATAAATCGGCGTAATGATGATTTCTTTAGAAGCGAGTCTGCCTTTGTCAACAGACGCCGGTGCACCGTTCACATAGTAGTTCGCCTCATCATAATAGTTGCGTTCGCTGCCGTTTACTTTATATTGTATGTTGTATCCGGGAGAGCTGTAGTTGTCCTTATACCGGTCTTCAATCACCGTAGATATAGCGAGGTTGTCCCCCAAGTGATATTTGTCAGTGATGTCGATGCTTTCACCCGGATTTAGCTTATAGTCCGTGCCGCTGATGTTGATATAACCATAGCTGTCATCCGGCGCTTTTATCGTCACCTTTGCACCAATATGTGAAAATACTGGTTTTAATGTCATTTCACCATACAACGGCCTTGAACCATTGGGGTTCTGAAGACTTGTATTGTTCTTATACGTGATAAACGTGCCTTTTACTTTTCTTTTTGGCTGATAGGAAGTATCTTCTTTACCGGCATAATTTGTATAATTCTCAATAAATTTTTTATC
>CABSKZ010000187.1 GCA_902478395.1 uncultured Eubacteriales bacterium
ATACTGCTTTAGCCATTCTTCAAACTGATGAGCAACGGAATACACTTTCTGATTTCTCCCAAACGTACAAGAACCGTTTTTATGCTATTGCCTATTCAAAATTACATGATAGAAATCTTGCTGAAGATGCTGTTCAGGAAGCATTTTCCCGAATTGCATCTAAACCAGAAACATTTTTTTCTCTCAGCCATAACAAAATGATTGCATATACAGATGTTATAATCAGAAATGTTTCAGTAGATATGTTCAGAAACTGTGTAATGAATGCTCCAGAAGAGCTTCCAGAATATGACGAGAATATTCCGCTGCTTGAGGATATAATTGTAGGTTCTCTGCAAAAACAACGATTGATGGATTTTATTGTTGGTCTTCCGCAGCTTCAGCGTGACATTATGGAACTCCGTATTTCATTCGGAATGTCAAATTCTGAAATAGCCAATCAACTTAAAATAAGTGAAAATGTTGTTAGGCAAAGATTATATCAGTCTAGGAAAGCAATTACCGAATTTCTGAAAAAGGAGAATAGAAATGAATCAATTTGACCTTGGTAGTATATTAGATGAACTCCATGAAAAAGAATTCTCAGAATTTTGCAATGTTCCTATGCATCATTTTTCTATAAGGCATCGCAAGGCAATGAAGAAATTATTCAATTCTGGATGTAGCTTGAAGTACAAACCTGTGCGCCTTACAAGACGAACCGCGCTAGTTATTGCAGTAATGATCTTCCTGGCGTTAATCACTGCCGGTCTGATGGTGTATCGGATAGCGGGCTTTAGAGGAAATGTTCACAACGATAATATTCATATGTTTGCTTCAGATGTAACTGGAAGTCCAGATATTATTGAGCAAGAATACTCGCTGGGATATGTTCCTGATGGCTATGAATTAGTAAAGCATATTGGAAATATCGGTGACAATTTTCTAATGCGAGAATTCAGTAATAGCGACTCTGATTCTTACATAATTTTTTACCAATATACTAAAGCACATTTCAATTCTCATTTTGACAATGCAAAAAGGCAAATTGAACGCGTAACAATAAACGGCTGCGACGGTTTTTGGTGGACATCTCAAAATAAGGATTCTGTATTAAACAAAATTGTCTGGGTAAATGATGATTATATATTCTCCATTTCTGGCAACTTGAATAAAGAAGCAGTAGAAGAATTAGCTAATAGTACCAAACTTACAAAAAATTAAAATCTTATCATAACAAAAGACTGCCAAAAAAGATGTTATAATTGAAATCCAAAATAGAAAGGAGGGTCAAAAATGAAAAAAGAAGTTATTACGGCTTTTTTTGCAGCTTCAATATTAACCTTTTCTGCAATGAATTATACTTCATTTGCTGCCGAATCTTTATCATATGCACAAACGGTAAAGCCCCGATACTCAATTGAAGCAAACACATATACAGATTTAAGTATAAACGGCGGCAAAGCTTCGTGTTATTCATTTGTAGAAGCGGAAAAAGTTCAGAAAATAGTTGGAAAACAAACACTTCAAAAGCAGGGATTTTTGTGGACGTGGAGTACTGTAAGCGGTGCAACTTGGACTGATAAAGACAGTTCAAATCATTTGTCAATGTTGCATACTAAATCAGGGTTGTCAAGCGGAACTTATCGCATTGAAACAGTTTTCACGCTTACCGCAAACGATGGAAAGACTGAAACTATTACGGTTTACAGTGAAGAAGTGGCAATCTAATCAATTGTCATGAAAAGAACAGTATGTAATCAACACACTTTTAAGGAGGACATATTATGGACACCAATACTATAAAAAATGAACTTGAAGCCAAGGCTTATGTGTCGTCTTTAAGAAATCATAATTACTCGCTCTAGGAGGTTACTTGATATGAAAAGAAATCTGATCATTATTGCAGTTCTATTTGGAAGCCTTGTTTTATGCTCTTGTACAAACAGCGCTCAAGTGAACAGCAACATCAGTTCTGGTTCATCTACAGATGAAAACTCATCAATAGCGGAATCCTATACAGTGACTGAAAATGGGATATATGATCGAGCAAAGCTGTCGGAGTTTGAATATACCCCCTTGGCGGAATTTGATACGGATTTCTTGAAAGAGAGCGGCTGCGATCAGATTGGCGATTGCTATAAGCGCGCTCAATCATTGGCATTATGGCTGGGTTATGGAATAAGCGATTTCCCGACTCCCAACGGTACTGGCGCATCGACTGAATCGGCAAGCATTGATGTATCAGAATCGGGAGGTGAATTCTACCGTTATTATTTTACCGGAATAAGTTATGACAGCTTTTATAAAGCACTGCTTGATGTATTTACCCAGGAAAAAGCAGATGAATTGATATCTGATGCAGCAAGCAGAATATACTCTTACGATGGTGCTCTGTGGATCGGAGCTGTCAGCGGCGGGGGGGATACATCAGTAGTGAAAACTGAATATCAAGTGACAGACAAAACTGATGATCGAATCGTTCTGAAACGTACAACTTGGCATGTCAATATTGGTGAAGAACCGATTTATGATTCAGCCAAAGATGATGAGTATGAAAAGGAATATGCCGATTACAGTTTTGTTAAAACAGAACAAGGCTGGCGCGCCGACAGTATGCCATTACGGTAATTTGAATTATCGTTTGGGGTAAATGAGCCATCAAGAAATGAAACTCTCTCAAAAGTTGACCTTATTGCAGGTGAGCTTTATGGGAGAGTTTCTTTTATTTGCATTATTTGTCGAATTATCGGTCGTCCTCTGTTCCGTTCGGTATGTTCGATATCCGAGGGACGATATGGGGCGTCAAGGTGGTGCAGGGCAGAGAGCTTCCGCTGAATATTCACGCCGGTTCCGAGCTTTCCGGTCGAGCCGATAATGATTTTTATTTCGGCATTATTCACCCTTTCGAACATGGCAAGGCGCTGTTTATCGTTGGCAGCATCATGCACGAAAGCTATTTCATTTTCGGCAAATTCGCCCGACCTCACCAGCCTGTCCCGAAGCGCCTGATATACAGAGAATGCGTCCTTTTTCGGCGTATTCGTGTCGCAGAAAACCGCCTGCGCCGTGCCGGGATTTGCCCTGTTTATCTCGATTATCTTTTCGGCGCATAGGGCGACCTTACCGCCGTCATATTCATTGGCTTCCGGGTCGATAATGCGGGCGTCCAGCGCGACTTTGGTCATGTAGGTGCATACGGCGAGCATATTATCCTCGTCCGGCTGAACCATTTTTGCTTCGATTTTTCGTGCGCGCTCAATTCCCTCATCAGTCTGAAGTTCCTGCTCCGGGGACTTTTCACAGATTATCATTTCCGGTTTTCCGTTCTGGATCGCCGGAAGTTTAAGGTTCATATCCGCAGTTTTGGCGATATCGAACACCTCGCCGAACAGATTGCAAAGCTCGTTCAGATTGACGAAATTAGAAAATCTCGTCCGCGGACGGAATCCGTCGCCGCTGGGCTTGACCTCGATAGACTGGGTAATCACGCCGAAAACGGAAGCCCAGTTATCAAAGTATCCGATATTCATATCGTCCAGCGTCTGCTTTTGGAGGAGGTACTGCCACACAAACAGCTCGGTTATAGAGTTGCTGATCGGCGTTCCCGTAGCGAAAACCACACCGCCGCCGTTATGAAGCTCCTGCAAATAGCGGCATTTCATCTCCATATCGAACGCTTTCTGTGAGTTCGCATTCGCATTCACGCCGGCGACATTGTTCATCTTGGAGAAAACGGCTAGGTTCTTGTAGTTATGCGCTTCGTCCACAAAAAGAAAATCACACCCGAGTTCTTCGAATGTGATGAAATCATCTTTCTTGAATGCCGCGCGCATTTTCTCGATTTTCTTTTCGATCTGCTTGCGCTGGCGCTCCAGAGCCTTGACCGTGAAACGCTCGCCCTTATCTGCTTTCGCCGCCTGTATCGCACTGGAGATTTCGGTCAGCTTCTCATCATACATCGCCTCCTGACGTTCAAGCGAAAGCGGCATTTTTTCAAACTGCGACTGCGGAATGACAATCGCATCGAAATTCCCAACGGATATCTTTGAGAGAAAACGCCGCCGCTGTGATTTTTCCATATCTTTCGACGTGGCTACAAGTATTTTTGCTTCCGGGAAGAACCGCTGTAATTCCTCGCCAAACTGCGCCACGACTGCATTCGGCACAACGTACATTGGCTTGGTGCAGGCTCCTATTGATTTGAGGTACATTCCCGCCGCGCCCATCGCCGCCGTCTTTCCTGCGCCGACTTCGTGCGCCATCATGCAGGTTCCGGTGGCGGCAATTCGCGCGATAACGTTTTTCTGGTGAGGACGCAGGGAAAGGTTCGGATTCATGCCGGGTATCGTGATATAATCGCCGTTGTAAGTCCTGGGCTTGATATTATTGAACAGCGCATTGAAACGGTCCTCAATAATCTGTATGCGGTCTTTATCCGCCATTACCCAGTCGTGGAACGCCTGCTCGATTTTGTCCTGGCATTCACGCGCAAGAATGGTTTCCTTTGCGTTGAATACCCTTTCCGTTCTGCCGTCCGGAAGCTCCCGGTAATCGTTCACGACAGCGCGTTTCTGGTTCAGCAGAAGCTCCGTCAGCTCGTATGCGTTGAGCCGTTTTGTGCCGTAGGTTTCAGTAGAAAGCACGTCCGACATTCCGCTTGAATTGGTAACTTTCCACTGGTTCATCTCAGGCGAATAAATTACGGTTATCTCCTTTGAATAGCCGTGCATATTCGGGCGGTGCCTCTGCCATTCCGGCGTCTGGAATGTTTCGTACACGAAGTCCTGGAACATCTCCGGCTCGATGTAGATAGTTCCCACGCGGAAACCGATATCTTCTATCCCTATTCTCGGCGGCTGATTATCCAGAAGTGCGGCAACGTTGCGCTCATAATCCGGGTCGGTTTTGGCGGCTTCCTGCGCCAGAGCCAGCTTACTGCGAACGTGTCCGGAAAGGTATTCCTCGGCGGTTTCCCAGCCGGAATATCTGCCGCCGGTGTTCTTCGCCGGATTGCAGTAAATATGCTCGCCAAGCTCCGAAATTACCGCGTCCTTGTCCTTTCCGCAGAGCTGAGAAATGTACTCCAGGTCTACCGTCTGCTTCAGATTTATCGAGAGGTGGAGCGCTTCAAGTGCTGTGTCAACGTGCGCCGGAACGCGGTCAACGTTTATCGTCCGCTGAGTGAAGATATCCGCTTTGGTAAAGCGCTGTTTCCCGTCCGGGAGTTCCTCGACATTTTCAATCGAGGTCAGCCGCGGCGCGCGGATATCGTCTGCAAATGCGCTGATATTTGTTCGTCCGTTGAGGTGTCCGTACTTCTTTACAAAGCCGTCGTATGCGTTATTCAGTCGGCTTTGGAGCATTTTCAGCTCATCGTCAGAACACCCTTTCTTCTGCGCGGCGGTCACTTCGTTCAGCCGGTCGAGTATACCGCACATGGCTTTAATGCGCGGCTCGGAACTCCCCGTAAACGGCACTGCACTGCGGTTTTCTGCATAGTACAGCGAACCTCCGCTGACGTAATATGTGTACGGAGTCACGCCGTCCGGGATATCTCCGTATTCTTCTTTCGGTAATTCATCGTCTATGGTCGGCTCGGCGGAAAAATTTCCGTCAAGTCTGCCAATGGCTTCGGAAAGCCGTTCTGCGGTGTTTCCGTCAGATTTTATCGTGCGTGTATTTCCGAATCTTCCGGACACGATTTCCGGAGTTCCGAGCACCATTTCCGGGTTCTGCCGGAAGTACCTGTTTTCCTGAAATACGCTTGCTTCGCCGTAAACTCGCTCGGAGCGCACCCAGTCAAGATTGCGGTCATTCTCATGATCAAATTCGAGTTTCTGAAAGAAAAGAATATCCGTGACCGTCTGCGTTCCGGCTG
>CABSKZ010000188.1 GCA_902478395.1 uncultured Eubacteriales bacterium
CCGTGTGCTGGTAACACCCGACCATCCAACGCCAATCGCTATGAAAACCCACACGCGGGACCCGATTCCGTTTGCTATGTATGGAAGTGGGACTGCAAAGCCTTCCAACCTGACCTACTGCGAACGAAACGCCAAAGCAGCAGGCCTGTATTTAGACGCGGGCTGGGAACTAATGCCGTTCTTTCTCGGGCAGGAAAACAAATCGTTATGATATAACGGCATTACTTTAAAACCTGAAAGGAATGACCCGGAAAATGGACTCTGCTACAATACAAACAATTTTTGAAAATATTCAGATAAAAACGCCGTTGGTACATTGCATCACAAACTATGTAACGGTCAACGACTGTGCAAACATTCTGTTGGCCTGCGGCGGTTCCCCCATTATGGCGGACGATGAGGCGGAGGCTGCCGACATTACTGCCATTTGCAACGCCACGGTCATCAACATCGGCACGCTCAATAGCCGAACAGTAAGCTCTATGGTGATTGCAGGCAAGAAAGCGAATGAATTGGGGCATCCGGTTGTTTTAGATCCGGTCGGCGCAGGAGCCTCGGCTCTTCGCACCAACACGGTGAAACAACTGCTGGAAAATGTGCGTTTTTCAGTTATCCGCGGAAATATTTCTGAGATGAAAACCATTCTCACCGGGACGGGAACGACACGCGGCGTGGATGCGGATGAAAGTGATGCATTGACCGGGGACACACTCGCAGAGGGCGTTCGGACCGCGAAACGCATTGCGGAAGCGACCGGGGCTGTTGCCGTAATTACCGGGGCGATTGATATCGTTACGGATGGCAAAAGCGTTTATCTGATACGCAACGGCCACCCGGCAATGTCAAAAATCACCGGCACAGGCTGTATGCTGTCCGCTATGATGGGGGCCTACTGCGGCTCGAACAGCCCCGAGGCCTTTGCGGAGGCTGCCGCCCTCGCAGTTTCACTAATGGGGTACGCCGGAGAGCTTGCCGCGGCGAAAACGGAACGGGAAGGGACAGGAACGGGCAGTATGCGGATTTCCATCATCGACGCGGTGAGCCGCATGACCTACGAAAAATTAGCGGGAGGGATGAAACTTGAAACTATCAGCAAATGATCTGCTGTTATATGCGGTGACCGACCGGGCATGGCTGAATGGCAAGACACTGGCAGAACAGGTAGAGGCCGCTGTTCTGGGCGGAACAACGTGTATTCAGCTGCGGGAAAAGGACACCTCCCATGAAGATTTTTTGACCCTGGCAAAAGACATCAAAAAGGTGACGGATCGGTATAAAATTCCGTATATTATCAATGATAGCATTGACATTATGCTGAAATGCGGTGCGGATGGCGTACACATCGGGCAGCACGACGGTACGGCGGCGGAAGTGCGGCGCAGAATCGGGCCAGACAAAATACTGGGTGTTTCCGCGCAAACTGTAGAACAGGCGCGCCGTGCGGAAGCGGAGGGGGCAGATTACCTCGGCGTCGGTGCGGTTTTCCCGACCGCTACGAAGCTGGACGCAAATGCCGTGACAACGGAAACGCTTAGAGAAATCACTGCATCGGTGCAGATTCCTGTCGTAGCAATCGGCGGCATCAGCCGGGAAAACCTTGTGTCTCTTGCAGGAACCGGAATTGCGGGGATTGCTGTTGTTTCGGCGGTTTTTGCACAGAAGGATGTGCAGTCCGCGGCGCAGGAACTTGCACAGCTTTGTGGAAAGTTTTTTCTCGGCCGCAAATAAAGCGGATTACAATTTCAGAAAGGCGGCGAACCTATGAAGGCGGCAATTTTTGACATGGATGGAACTCTGCTTGACTCAATGGGAGTATGGGAAAATCTCGGGCAAGACTACCTGCAAACGCTGGGAATCACGCCGCCAGAGAATTTGCGAGAAACCATCCGCGCAATGAGTTTTCCGGAAACCGCAGACTATTTTATCCGCACCTTTCACCTCTCCAGTACGCCGGAAGAACTGATTGCGGCCTGGAACGCAACTGCCGTCGCCGCATACCGGGCAAAGGCAAAAGTGAAGCCCTTCGCGAAGGAATATCTCGCGCTGCTGGCGGCAAAAGGCGTGCGTCTGTGCGTGGCAACCGCGACAAATGCCGCTATTGCGCACGAAATTCTCAGTAAAAATGGCATCTTCCCGCTTTTAGAATTTATTCTGACAGAAGAGGAGGCCGGAGTGGGGAAGGCATCTCCGGATATCTATTTTATGGCGGCGGAGCGGCTCGGTGTCCAGCCGCGTGACTGTGTCGTATTCGAGGATGCCTATCATGCGGTAAAGACCGCGAAGGAGGCTGGCTTCACCGTCTATGCTGTGGAGGACCGTTCCGCGGAGGCATACAGGGAAGAAATTATAAAAATTTGTGATAAATACACCAGCTTTGAGGAGGAATTTAGCTGTGGTTAAAGCTCTTACTATCGCCGGTTCGGATTCCAGCGGAGGCGCCGGAATTCAGGCGGATTTAAAAACGTTCTGTGCCCACAATGTTTATGGCATGAGCGTTATCTGCGCGCTGACCGCGCAGAATACCTGCGGGGTTTTCGACGTGTTCAACGCATCTGCAAGCAGTGTGGCAAAACAGCTCGACGCCGTGTTCACGGATATTTTCCCCGACGCAGTGAAAATCGGTATGGTGTCCTCTGCACAGATTATTGAGATCATTGCGGACAAGCTCAGGCAGTACCAAGCAAAAAACATTGTGCTGGATCCGGTCATGATTTCCACAAGCGGACACCGGTTGATTGAGGATGAGGCAGAAGGCGCGCTGGTCAAAAGGCTGTTCCCTTTGGCGGATATCATCACCCCAAATATCAGCGAAGCAGAGCATCTTTCCGGCGTTTCGATTCAAAATCGTGAGGATATGGCTGCGGCTGCGGAAAAACTGGGAAAATACGTACATGGCGCTGTTTTGGTAAAGGGAGGCCATTTGGATAACTGTGCGGACGACCTGCTCTGGCAGGAGGGGAAAGCTGTCTGGTTCCCTGGAAAGCGGATTGACACGAAAAATACGCACGGGACAGGCTGTACGCTATCCTCTGCCATTGCTTCCAATCTCGCGGGTGGGCAATCGATGGAGGAGGCCGTCCGCAACGCAAAACAGTATGTTGCCGGTGCACTTGAAACTGGGTTTCATCTTGGAAATGGGAACGGTCCGCTCAACCATCTGTACAATATGAGATAAAAAACTGCCGTTACAGCCGGTCATTAAACTGGTTGTGCGGCAGTTTTGTTTGAAATGCGGCATTGATTCCCTGCAAGGTCTAAACGTTTGAGTTTACACGACAGACCAAACGGCATTTTCCAATTTCGTCGTAAGAAATGATTCCTGTGTGTCACTTTTCATATCCAATAGACCCATAAATCAGGTATAAAATCTAAAAAGGCTTTATTTTGACGGACGCCAGAAAGAAGGTTCGGCATATGCAGGCGCAGTTTCGAAAGGTGTTTCCCTTTCATCAAATTATTATTTTGCGTACTCCAGCATCCGTTTCCGGTAGTGCATGTAGTTTTCAAAGCTGACCTCTTCGGGCACACCATGGTCGCAAGTGGGAATAAATCCGCCGCGCCGCTTCATAAAAGGCATAATGCGGTCGATTTCCCGGTCAATGGCATCTGCCCCCTGCGCGAGGATACGTTTGTCAAATCCGCCGCGCATCAGTAAATTGGGATATTTTTTTCCGATTTCCACCACGTCGCAGCCGCTGGCAACCTCAAATGGAGACATATAATCAAGCCCCAGTTCCTGATAGACCGGAATGACAGACTCACAGTGGCCATCGGTGTCCACCTGCAAAAACAGCCTTTTGTGTTTATCTTTTTGGCGTTTTTTAATATTGATTATTAGCTGCTGGTAATAGGGAAATAGAAATTCACGTATCAAATCAGGCGATATTAGGGATGAGGTGTTGTAACAGATGTCTTCTGCAAGAAATACCTCATCGAGTGTAACAGCCTCCTGATGCCGTGCGATGACCGCGTCGGCTAGCAGAAACCAGGTCTGCATACAATCGTGGATCAACCCGGGATCGTCATAAAACATGTAGAGCACGCCCTCCGGCCCCATGAGAGAACGCAGATACATATACCCGCCAATTAGATTCTGGCAGATGATGAAGCCTTCCTTCTGCATTTGCTTTGCACTGGCCATCCGTTCGGACAGGGTGGCATACCGTTCCCGCGTTGTAGGCTCCAGCCGCCATTTCACGTTTTCTTCCCATGTTTTCCTGTCCTTAACGGGATGCTCCAGATATTCCGGCATAAAGCCGTTCCGCCGTCCTTTGAAATATAGGACGCTTCTGCCTGCCCAGTCCTGCACCAACTCGTATGCGCCGCGGTCCTCCAGAATTTTTTCTTCAAACATCGGAGAAAAAGCGGCTTCACACCAACCAAGTTCTCCTAGACTGTGTTTTGCGGGTGCGTCGTAGTGAAATAATTGATTGATGTCAGTATCATCGGACAAATATCCCTGCTCCTTCCATTTTTCTAAACAATAAAACCCGAATTCCTCCTGATAGATTGGTGCATTTGGCTTCATTGCATAAAAATCGTGCATTTTCTGAATAGATGGATTCATTTTCCTAACCTCCTGTTTTATTTCGCAGCCCATCAGAACTGTTTGGGTTTCCCAAAAAGAGCAAGATGTTTATCGGCATAAGAGCTTACTATATGTCTATTTTACCATAATGCCGGTGGGGAAAGAATAGCTTTTTAGGAAAGAAAGATGGACAATTCGGAATCTATGTGGTATGATTAGACTACAGGGAGGCGGATGGGATGAGAAATGTATTATCAAAAAGCACAGAGCCTGAGGAGAGCAAACGAATTTGCCTATCTGCGGTGTGGAACGTGGAGGCGGACAGCAGTTATTCGGTAAAATGGCGTCGGAGCACAGAAAAAAAGATGATATTAATCCGAACGGTAGCAGGCAGCGGTATCCTGCATGATACGGAAAAAGGGGAATACCATTTAACAGAAGACACGCTGTTGCTCCTTCCTGTGAACCGGATTGCGGGTTACCGCTGTGATAGGGAAACATGGACTTTCTGGTGGTTCGAGTTTGAAGGAACTGTCAGCGGGCTGGAAATAGGAAAACTATATTTCATTCTTCCGTTTGCCGCAGAGCATGGGCTGCTCAAGGAGATTTTCTCATTTTTGGGCGGGGAGAACGCCTTATCCCGCCAGTATGCGAGTACGGTTTTCGCCGCAGTGGTATGCCGCTGGTCCGCTATGATTTTGGGCGGGGAAGCGGGAAACGGACAGTTTGGACAAATCCTGCGTTTTATCAATGGGCCGCACCAAAGCCCTGTACAGGTTTCTGAGGTGGCAGAGCGGTTTCACCTGTCAGAACGCACTTTGCGGAACCTGTTTACAAAACAGGTGGGAGTGCCGCCCAAGCAATATATAGAATCCCGCCAATTTGAGGCGGCAAAGGAACTGCTGACTACGACAGATTTACCCGTCCGGGAAATTGCCGGCCTGCTTGGATTTGATGACCCATATTACTTCAGCCGTTTCTTCAAAAAGTGGCAGAAAGTCTCACCAAGGGCATACCGGATGGGAAGAGAGAAGAAAGCATGTAGATAGAAATCTGATAGCTGGGGAATGTAAATGAATACAAAAAAGATAGCACTTAAGAATCCGCCCAATTATTAATACAATGAACATATAGCAGGAAAACTGCTTAAGAGGGTAGTTTTCACCGCTCAAATGCCAGTTTTTTTCAGATAGGCTCGCGATAGCCCGTCTATAGAAACTTAGGAGGCAATATATATTGCACTTTGAACAGAAAAAACTTTAATCCTGAAGAACTTCGG
>CABSKZ010000189.1 GCA_902478395.1 uncultured Eubacteriales bacterium
TTACGGTAATAAATCCCTTCATCTTTTTCAATCTGATTCTGGTTTCACCGCACAGCGCCAAAAGTGTCTCCTTATTCTCATGTGACGGGTCATTCTGGTATTTTTCAAATGTTTCATTAAGCTCATACAAGCTCATTCTATAATCAAATTCGTCGAGAAGGCTTCCATATGCAAACTGGTTATTGAGCCGTCCTTTTGCCCTTAGGTATTCCTCGCCGAAGGGTTTGTTTTTTATTGTCTGCAAATAAGCATTATTGGCTCCGACAGACTTACGGGTGCCTCCGTTCTCATTTGGATTGTCGCAGTATGTCTGGTTTTTTCTATCAGCAGTAAAATAACGCCCACAATTGTTACACGTTTTTATGATAATGTGATTTGTTAATATGTTGTATATTTCAAAGTCGATCAGCTCACTCAAATTTCGTATTATAAATATTCTTTTTGCAGGTGTTTGAAAAATAAATGGCGGAATATGATACCGAAATTTTTTGTTCTCTTTTTCTGATACATACACACTGAAATCCTGCGAAATCTCTTTGTTTTTATAACCTCTAAACCCAACGTAGTGTGATAAGAAGCGGTTTGTTTTTGTAATAACAGAATCATTTATTTCATAGTTCCCGAGCAGTTCATAATCTGTTTGATTTGAAATATGTATTAAGACTTCGCCGCTTTTTAATCTGTAACTTTTCCCACTGACCTTATAAATTACATTTTTATCTGTTAAATAAGCCAACACTTCCAACCACATCACCCAAAAATATTTTACCACTTTTCCCTTGATTTGTAAATTCCATATGATTGATTTTCTGGAAGACCTGTTCAAACTCTCATATCCCAAATTTATCAGGAATGGCTATATAATGATGCCACCATCAAAAAAGGAGGAACAAATCATGAAAAGCTATTACAAACTGCACCGGGACATCTTCTCGTATGGTCTTGTGCCCCATGACCTTGTGGTGTATCTGTACTTGTGTTGTTGCCAGAACAAAGACACGCACACCTGCTGGCCAAGCTGCAAAACAATCGCCAAGAACGTCAATGTATCCCAGAGTACAGTTGTGCGCACAGTTAAAAATCTTATGGAGAGGTCATTGATCAAAATAACACCCCGAAAACAAGGGAAGCGTCAAACAAGCAATCTCTATACAATCTTAGAACTACCACTCGTACCGTCAGACAGCAACAGGGATTTTGCCACAAAGACGACGTCTCTGGGTTCATTGCGGCCCGAGGGCTTTGTCACAAAGCAAGAGGAAAAACAAAATACAATGAATATATTCAGAAATTGCAATCAGTCATTCAACTATGCCGAACAAAGAGAGTATAACAAAATCCTCATTCTGGCAGAGCTTTGGAATATCAAAGACCGTTGTAACCGTGAGATGATGGAAAGCATTATTGCCCAAATGTTTTATGCGGACAGCGTTTGCGAAAATGGCGCTGTACTTCCGCAGAAAACCGTACGAAAACAACTAGGCCGTATCTCATACGATGCTGTGGATTCATGCTAAAGAATGTGTGCCAGAACATTTCAGGAGTTACGCGCGGCAACAAATATTTGATGGCATGTCTGTATAATGCGATAGATGAATTCAATTTGCAGATAGAGTTGGAGATTGCGAGGGATGTTGGAGGTGCGCTATGAAATTAAGCAGGCTGGAAAAAGAGACGATAATTCTGTTCAATGAGGCGGAGGATTGCGCAGAGGTCTATACGTTCAACGGCAAACTCCAAAAGCAACTGGCCCGGTTGTCTGGACAATATCCCGAGCAATTCATCTTGAAAAGCAAAGACCAATGGGTGCGGTTACATATATCGTTCCCAAAAAGCGGATATGTGTAAATGCACCAAAGCCGGACAATCGCATTCAAAGTAAGCGAATACCCGCAGAGTTTGAACGGGAAGACGAAAACATAGGGTCGGTATATCAGTTTACGATGTTGAGGAAGAAAAACGACGTATATTCAAAGACTACTGCCAAAGCACGATCTACGCGCTGAAAAATATTCTGAAGCAGGATAAAGGCGTTGTGTGCTTGTGGCACCCTGCGCCGGCTCACACTGCCCGGCAGAGCCGTGCGGGGGCGGTACCAAACGCTCATAGGATTTTGAAAAATTATTTGTTTTTGGTACCGTCTTCCCCTGCTCTGCGGGGAAACAGCAAGAAATAGCAGGAACCAATTGTTAGGAGGACGAAACATGAACGAATAAAAGAAGATTAAAACAGGCATAGCACTGCCACAGAATACCGTATCGCCGATGGACAGGCATTTGCAGGACTGTAAGTGCACCTCCCGCAACGAACTTGTGGATAAGGCAATTCGGGAGTTCATTAAAAACAAGGTCAGATCGCTCGACCGGAATTGCTTGGGCGACGATGACAACAGAATTGTTCAGACACTCAATAATTTGGAAACACATCAGGCGCGGCTGCTGTATAAAATCGCGGTGGAGTTGGCGCAGCTGACGCTTTTAGTGGCAGAATGGCTCGATGTCGATTTGGAATCAGTCAAAACGTACCGAGACAAAGCTGTTGCGCTTGTCAACGAAACAAAGGGCATTGTTGAGTTAAGAAATATAGGTGGGAGGTAATGCTGTTATTTCAAGATGATTTTCAGGTTCACGCCAAAGAAATCCGCGGCGTTCAATATGTGGTTTTCAGCATCTATGAAGGCGGCGAATTGCTCTTCGACCATATCGGGAAATTGATACAAAATTCCTACGAAACGCAAGAACTTTCGTGTAGTATTGAGCTGGATGTTTCGGGCAAGCTGTGATATATTGTGGTTGCCAAAAAGCTACAGGGAAAGGAGTGCGCCATAATTCGCAAGCAGGAAAAATACAATACTGCAGTGTATTGCCGCCTGTCGTCTGACGATGGGCAGACGGGCGAAAGCTGCAGCATTGGAACACAGAAAACTTTGCTGACGCAGTTCTGTAAGGAGCATAAATTTAATGTTCATGACTACTACATAGACGACGGCTGGTCGGGAACGAACTTTGAACGGCTTGACTTTCAACGGATGCTCGGTGATATTGAAGCAGGAAAGATCAATATGGTCATTGTCAAAGACCTCTCCCGCCTCGGCAGGGAGTATGCGCAGATGGGATTGTTCATCGAGTACTACTTCGAGGAGAACAACATCCGGTTCCTGTCGGTCAGTGAGAACATCGACACCATCAATGGCACGGACAATATTCTCATGCCAATTACCAATGTCATCAACAGTTTGTACGCCAAGGGCTGTTCCCGTAAGACCAAGGCGGCACATCAGGTGCTTGCCGAGGAAGGAAAATACATCGGCGGCCATGCCCCATTTGGTTATCTCAAAGACCCAAACGACCGCCATCACCTGATTTTAGACCCACCTGCCGCAGACGTGGTGCGGCTCATCTTCCAACTTTTCTGTGAGGGAGTTGGATATGTGAGGCTGACAAAAATTCTGCGGGAGAAAAATATACTCAATCCTCAAGCATACTTCAACCAAAATAATCCCGACTATTACAAAAGCGACTACTGGCGAAAGCCCTGCGACTGGCACGCAACCTCTGTACGGGTAATTTTATCCAACCCAATTTACCTTGGCAAAACTGTATTCGGAAGAACGGAAAACAAGGGGTTTTACCAAAAGAAAAGAATCGCCAAGCCTCAAGATGAATGGATTGTCGTAGACAACACACATGAGCCAATTATCACGCAGGAAACGTGGGACACAGCGCAAAAACTTATGGCAAGCAAGCTCCGGGAAACCAAGGGCAGCGAAATTCAGATGTTCTCAGGGCTGGTTAAATGCGCGGACTGCGGTTCTTCCCTAAGTGCCTCCTACGATGGAAGGAAAGGAAAATATAAGGGGCTCTCCTGCTGGGTATACAAAAATTGTGGCAAGCAGCGCTGCACCTCCCACGCCATTGGGTGGGTAACCCTGTGTACGCTGGTGCTGGAGGACATCCAGCGCAACGCCTCTGCCGCCAGCTCCGGACAGCAGAAGTATCTGGATGCCCTGGCCTCCATGAAGTCCGACAAGCAGAAAAAAGAAGCTGCCAAACTGAAAAGGGAATTGAAAAAGGCAGAAAAATGGATTGCAGAGCTGGACAAGGTAATCTCCAAGCTGTACGAGGATAACGCCCTTGGCAAATTGTCAGATGAACGTTATGCCACTATGGCGCAGTCTTACGAGGAAGAACAGGCGCGGCTGAAAACCCCAGCCGCGCATCTATCCACAGTGATTAATAAAACAAACGAGGCCTTTGACCACGCCGAAACCTTTACAAAACTCATTAGCCAATACACCGATATTCAAGAACTCAATACGAAAATCCTGAACGAATTGATCGATAAAATCGCAGTACATGTCCAGACGGCAGCAAAAACCAGCGAGTAGACATTTATTATAAGTTTATTGGGTGTATTAATTTATTCAATTGAAAATATTGTCGCTTTGTGATATACTAATTTTAGAAAAACAAGATTGGTATAAACTGGAGGTACCATATGTTAAAAAGAATAATATTGATTTTGGTATTGATCGTATTATCTTTTAACACATCCGCTTGGGCTGAAACAAACACGCCTGCTTATGACTATCCTGACATTCCATGGACGTATACCGAAGGTGCAAATCGGCTTGGAGAAATTATTTTTGCGCAGGATAAGTATATTACCGCAGGATACGACGGCATTAAAGTGTCCTCTGATCTTGAAAATTGGGAGACTGTAGTAAGCGTGAGCGGTGAACAGTATATTCACGGCGGTTGGCCCGCAATAGAATATAACGGCAGTATTTTTATTGTCACGGGACTGGATGGCGGCATATATACGTCTACAGACGGCTGTGAATGGTCATTTTACGATCGGCCGTTCAACTTTGATATTTCAGAAATTATATGGGATGGCAGCCGTTTTGTTGCTGTTGGTCAATATGACCGGGAAAAATTTCAAGAGGATATGCGTCCGGCGGGCATTATTGTTTCTTCTGATGGTCTTCATTGGGAAAAGCTCGATGTTTCATTCGATATGCCTTGGGGATTAAATCATATTGCCTTCAACGGCGAAGTTTACGTTGTAGATGGTATTTCCGAACTATTTTATTCCTATGATTTAAAGAATTGGAACGCGTGCGAAGTTGATTATGCATATAATGAAGGAATTGAATGGGTTGTAGATAGATTTATTGCCACGCGCGGTGAAAAGAATATCCTCTATTCCTACGATGGTATCAACTGGCAAAGCATCGACCAGTCTTGGGGGAATACAATGTGGGCGTGTGCATATAACGGAAATATTTTTGTATCGGTTGGATCAGATGGTACGATTTATGTCTCGTATGACGGTCTCGATTGGATTTGTAAAACGGAGTGGCATAGAACGGACAATGCTCTGTACGATATTATCTGGACAGGCGAAAGATTTGTTGCTTTGGGAAGTAATAATAATTTATCATGGATTCCCGATGACATCATTAAGGTAAAGGTAAATGGTAGCTACTTAATTATGGATGCGGCACCAATCCTGGTAAACGATAGAACGCTGCTGCCGATCCGTGCCATATCAGAAGCACTGGGGGCAGATGTTGCGTGGGATGAAGGCACAGCTACGGGCACCATTACACATGGTAAAACGATTCTCTCTGTAAAGTCAAATGAAGCTACTGCGCAGTTCAACGGCAGTGACATTGAACTGGATGTTCCTGCACGAATATCAAACGACAGAATGATGTTGCCGCTTCGATTCATTGCTGAACATTTGGGTGCATCGGTTGATTGGGACGAAAGCAGTAAAACAGTGCTATTGGAGG